>JACPOX010000177.1 GCA_016191305.1 Legionella longbeachae
AATATGGAACAGGTAGTTGAGCAAGCTAGTCATAATCCAAATACTGTAATTGATGATCAAGATCGTGCTTATATTATTTATACATCAGGATCAACTGGAACGCCAAAAGGTGTTGAAATTACACATGCTGCTATTAAAGACCGTATTATTTGGAAGTCACAAAAATATCCGATGTCGAAACATGATGCCGTACTGCATACCTATTCATTGATATTCGATGGCTCAATTCTAGAGTATCTTTGGCCGCTTTGTTTTGGCATTAAATTAGTGATTGCATCCAGCGAGGAAATTTTAAATACCCGAAGTTTAACACATCTGATTCAAACCCATCATATTACAACATTTGATATGTTACCCTCTTTGCTGCACGTATTACTTGAAGATGAGAATATATCGCGATGCACATCCCTTAAATATGTTTTTACGGGCGGCGAGCCATTAAGCCGTGAAGTTATCCAGTTGTTTTTTTCTAAAATGAATGCGCAATTATATAATACTTATGGACCAACCGAAGCAACTGTACAGGCCAGTGAATGGGCTTGCCGACCCATCCAGGAACATATTGCACCGATAGGTAAACCTATTGCTGGTGCTAAATTATATATTGTAGATAAACATCTTAATTTATTACCTGTTGGTATACCGGGAGAATTATGTATCGGAGGAACAGGTATTGCTAGAGGCTACATAAACAATGCGCAACAAACGAGTGAAAAATTTGTGCGAGATCTCTTCTCTCAGGAAGTAAATGCGACATTGTATCGCACAGGGGATCGTGTCAAATATCAATCAGATGGTAACATCCTATTTTTAGGACGATCCGATTATCAGGTGAAAATTCGTGGCTTTAGAATAGAACTTGGTGAAATTGAATCTCAGCTTTTAAATATTGATGAAGTCAAAGAAGCGGTTGTATGCGCTCATAAGAACACATTATTTTCCTATGTTATTCCAAAAAATATCATCCATGATGAAAATGTGTTTATTTTATTTGTGAGAAATAAACTTAAGAAAACAATACCCTCTTATATGATGCCAGAACAAATAATATTGCTGAATAAATTGCCTTATTTATCGAATGGAAAAGTGAATCGTTCAAATTTGCGTCCACCTTCTAAAAGAATATTAAAAACGGATAAAATCCTAACAAAAACAGAAACAATTTTGCTCATCATTTGGCGTGATGTTCTTAATGAAGAACTGACAATTTATGATAATTTTTTTGAATTAGGCGGCCACTCACTATTAGCGATAAGTTTAATGACTCGCATTCGAGCTCAATTTAATATTGATTTACCCATTTCAATACTTTTTGATCATCCAAACATTGAATTGCTAGCACCAGTCATTGAATTAAATGATCCTTCTCACTGGACACCTTTAGTGAATATTCAACCCAATGGTAATAAAAGACCTTTCTTTTTTGTTCATCCCATTGGAGGAAATGTACTTTGCTACTCTGAGCTTTCTAAAAATTTGAAAATACATGATCAACCACTATATGGACTACAAGCCTATGGATTAACCTTAGGCCAGAAACCTTATGAAAGCATGTCCATGATGGTTCAACAATATATTGATGCTTTGCTAAAAATAAAACCCCAAGGTCCATTTGTTTTAGGTGGTTGGAGTTATGGTGGTTTAGTTGCACTTGCCATGGCGCATCAACTTGAAAAAATGAATTATTTAGTAAAGCAGGTTATTATGATCGATTCTATTTTACAAGCAGATACTGTTGATGGCGATGATGATAAATTCCTCATCGAAGCATTGTCACAGAATTTTGGTGCTTCTTTTAAAGATAAAGAGAAATTAACAAGCACAGATATAGCACATTTTTTTGATCCAGATGATCAAAATGCTTATTCTGCGAAATATTTGGATCAAGTGCTGACATTAGTAAAATCACATTACAAAGCACTTCGCACCCATAGCTTTTCTAAAATTTTAGCTCCAATCTTGTTAATTCGAGCAAAAGAGACACAGTTTCATATTCCAAACGCTGGTCTTCATGCATATAGTGATCATATAGAAGAAATTATTATTGAAGGCAATCATTGGAGCATTCTGCAAAAAACAAATATTCAATCCATAGATCTAATATGTAGAGTAATAACTCAGGATTGCGCATAATTTTCATTAACTCATAAATTTTCAATAGTTTTTTATCTGAAATATTAGTCTTATACACTTCTAGGGTTTGTTTGATTTTTCATAAAAATCTAGAAAAATTGGGTATCCAGTTGAGTTTCTTTTGAACTATTTCCATCTAGGCTCTGAGTCGATTTTTCATAAAATAGCGTATTCATATTAGCTGATAGATGAGGTAGTTGAGTGGATGAAAGCTGGTCTTTCTTTATGCGATATTCCAAATCATTAAACAAACCATGGATATTTTTCCATCCCCATTCTTGCGCTTTATTTAAAGCAATCTTTGGATCAATATCCCAAAATTCTGTTAGATAATTAGCAAAAGTAGAATTGCCTTTTTGTATGGCGTTTAGAAATAATACGATCCTTGAATTTTTATCAGCCAGATCCAAAATGGTATTCAATACGCATGGATCGTTAGCTGTAGTTATTACCATGTCAATGGAAATGCCTTTATAAATAAGATGGTTCACCAGATCGCTTTTTTGATTGAAGAGTGCAGTTAGAAATAATTCAATACTTTGATCGGGATGGATTTGCTGTAACACTTGGTCAAAGAGAATAGAATGGCTCATAATTTTAGGCCATAGGTTCTCTTTAGTATAGTGAAAATCATAATTGCAAAATTGAATGAGTTGATAAACATTTTTGGGATTTAACTTGATTTGGGAATTAAAGTTTATAATGAAGTTAATAATCCTAACGGCATCAACATAATTAGCATTCATTACAACATGATCAAGCACAGAATAACCATTTGCATCAATTTGATTAGCAGTACACATCAGAAGGATGGTGGTAAAATTTCCATAGGGAGATTGAATAATATAGTCGATTAACATCTGTGGATGCATTGTCTTGGGACTTAAAAAGGTGGAGTAAATATTTTCACCATATGCAACTAAAATGTGAATTAGATGATTAATATCGTGAAGCGTTTGAGTGTTCATGTAGACTTTTTCTATTTTTTCCTTAATAAATAGATTTTCAGTAAAAAGAGTTTTGTTTGGTTGATTCAGTAAAAAATGCGAATATTTTTTTAATAATTCTTCCAAACGATTATAGTTACCAGAAGTAATATACTCTTTAGCTAAAGTCCAGATTGCCTCCTTTCCATGTGGCGTATTCACACTAAATAACGCATGACCTTCTGTGATGCATTGATGAGCTAAATTATAAAAAGAATGATTTTTATCAGAAAGAATTGGAGAATTATACAATAAATAGTCAAGCGGGAAGAAGCCATTCTTATCTTGTTGGTTGGTATTAATTATCATTTTAATAAGCGGCATATTTTGAGAATTAATTACTGTATGTAAGATATTGATCATTTCTGGCTGATTGACTGTATGTAAGATATTGATAATTTTTGGCAGATTGACTGTATGTCGGATATTTCCTAGTGGTGCTGATTTCGTATTGAGGGTATAAAGACTCGCGCCATTAGCGAGAAGAGTAGAAATCACATGCTGAGAAGGTTGTATCGCATCATTTTTTACTTTGTAAGCAAATAAGAGTAGATCGATATAAACCGATAAAGTAGATTGTGCTGTTTCTACCGATGTTACATTACTTTTATAGATACGAAGACCATTTAGGATTTTATCAATCACGTTATGATGGCCATGTTTAAGATATTCTATCATTTCGAACTGCTGATAATACAATTTGTTCTCTTGATAAGTTTTATTTTGTTGTCGTAACTCAAAATTTTCTTCGTTATCTTGTACTAAATCAATCTTCTGTTTAATTAAATTTGACTGAGGATTATGAAATAGCAAGTATTGCATATACCTCTTTAGCTTTGATAATTGAAAGGCATTAAATAGTTCGTAATTAAAATAAATTTCACTTAAGGCCTTATCTGTTATCTTTAAAGATAATGATTGAGGTCTTTGATTTGGATTAGTTGGTAGATTAATAAAATAAGCACTTTGTGGGATAGACTCAGAATAATCTTGTATGAGGCTTATTATATGAAGTTTTTTAGTTTTTTTATCAAAGTTTTTTAAGATTAGGTCAAAAATTTTATTTGTAAAAATCATTGAAGATGATTCGTTTTTTGCAGAAAAAGCTAGAACATTTGTATCAGGATTTAGTGTGTTCTTCTTATTTTGAATCTCTTTTATTACTTGCCCAGACAAACATGAATTAAGAATAATATTTTGACTTGTAGTTTGATCTTCACAGATAGTTTGTTTTTGAATTTCCTGGAGTATGGCCAATGTTTGATCTTGGTAGTCAAATAAACGGATTGTATGTATATTATTAATGGTATTACCGTGTGCAAGTATTACTATATTTTGTGTTTTCGGTAAAAATGACAGTATCTCTTTTGGTATATTATTCATAGAATGATGTAAAATGCTGTAACTTAATTCATGATGTGTACAATCTTTCTTAAATGTTTCAACATTTGTTTGAATCCAATTATCGCCTCTTTCATCGGGCCCAGCAAACAAAATGATATCCACTTGTTCTAAATTAGTTTTTTCTTTTAGTTGGTTAAGATAGTCAAGTAACTCTTTCATTTCTGGAGCATATTGATCTAATTTTATTTTTTTAAAGTGGGATAATAACTGACAACACTCATTGATTGTAAATTGAAATTGCTTCAATTGTTTTAGGGTTAAAAGGGATGGAGTTTCAAAAAATAACTCAAGGACTATTAGTTGTTGCTTTTCTATGGGTAGTTTATCAATACTCCCATGGTTTTTAATTAATATTTTGTAATAACTTAAAAAAATAGTGCTTGATAGTTTTTGTTGCGAAAAAAGATCCACAATCATCTCAAGTAATGAAACATCTCCATTAGATTCATTTAGAGAAATCGATCGTTTGAGCAGAAAATCTAACAGATTAGGATTAATGTTTAATGTAACTAATTGGAATAAAATATCTGTATCTACAATCCATTTACATGTGTTTTCATCAATATCCTTGAGCTCTTTGTTAATGAGTTCAATTAAATCATTATCGCTTTTTTCTAAACCTTTTTTCTCTTTTCTTGAAATATGTTCTTGTTTTAATTGACTCACAATCTTATTTTTTAATGTATTCACTTTTTCAAAAGACACATTTTGATTTTCCATTGTTTGGAGTTTTATTTTATATGTTTTAAGTAGTGATTCAATTTGATCGATTTCTGAGGGATAACTTGTGATTTTAACTTTATTAATGGCTTCTAGTAGAAGATCAATATGTTGTACAGAGGGTATAGATGCAAGTACCTGTTCGCAAACGGTTTTATTTTTTAAATAACTAGCTAAATGGACACATTGAGTTAATATAAAGGGTGGATGAAATATCTCTTTTAATTTTTGTCGATTAATAATATCGTTTCGCACTATTTCAGTTAAAATTTCCATTTCTCTTTTTGTTGCAATGATATGATTCTCAAATATTTTGTGTAAAGCATAATCAATGACGTCCACATTTTTATTAATTTTCATGTAGATATCAGCATGATGTTCCAGTATAAATTTAAAAACAGCTGCACCTGGTTGGACTTCGAATAACATTTCCCATATTGATGGGTCAATTATTTTACCTATATCACTATAGTTAAGATTGTGTTTCTGTAATTCATTTTCAAGAAAATTAATTACTTCATTATCTTTAGTATTATTATCAAATTCTTTCTGCGAATATTTTTTTAATATCTCTTTGAAGTTCTCCTGAATCATAACCATTTCATGAGTATGGAATAAAGAGTTAGAGATGATTTTGAATTGCATGAAAAACCTAATAAGAATGGTAAATTTGAATTATAATAGATTCAGATTAAGTAAATATTAATATTTCTGTATAAAATAAATACACCGCGCTTCATAGAACATCGCCTATTGCCTCAATGAAAGGTGTTGCCGAAGGACAAAAAATGTACTGAGTCGTTGCCTCAAAATAGGTGTTGCTTTTGAGTGGTTTTGTTTTAGTAAAAAAATAATTGCTATTGAGCCTGGTGGGTATGTGGGCGAGAAGCCTGTGAGTGTGAACAATAGCTGTGGGTAATGTCTTTTTGTTATCCATAGCTTTGTTCACACGTCCCATAGGGCACAGGCTGGTCCGTAGGACTCGTCCATCATATCCACATGCTGAATTTCTAGGCGCTTCTAAAATGGTTATTAAACTATTCATTAAATAGCCTTTCTCTGTTTTGCATTCTGAACATTAACCAATCTAAATATTAATTTTAGCTTCTTTTGGATCTTTTTCTGTAAGTCAAAAGGGTCAAGTGTAATAAATTGGTCTTGTAAGATCTTTTTTTGGTCTATCGTAAGACAACTGGAAGCCATTAATCGTTGAAAGGGGTTTGCGGCTTGTCATACTTTTTCTTAATGCTGGATTGGATGCGTACTTTATCAATGAGTTTAATGCAAGGGTAGAAAAAATTAAAAAGCAGAGAAATTTCATTTGCATATAAGTCATTCATAAGTTTAACTAATTTTGGATTATCAAAGCGATGATAGCCAAAGAGCTGACGAACATGAGTCCAGTTTTTTTGTTCGACATGCGCGTTATCATTTTTCTTGTAAGGATGTGAACGTGTAAATTGTACCGGTTTTTTAGGAGTGCGTTCAGTAAAATAGCGAATAAGGTGCCAATTAAGAAATTCTGAGCCATTATCACAATCAAACCCTTTGATTTCAAAAGGTAAATTTCCTTCTATGTCTTGAATGCCTTGCATAACTCCTGCCGCTCCTTTATTCCAAGTGGCCCGCATTTCTGTCCAACCACTAAAAATATCTGGCATTGTAATAGACCAGACAAAATCCCCCATTAGCGAAGTGACACAATGTGCCACAGTATCTGCTTCCATAAAACCCACTTGGCTCGTGTTCCATTGGTTTGTATTAATCGGAATCTGTTTTCTTAGAAGACTTCCGGGTTTAGTTCCACTTAAACCCTTTCCATAGCGAGATTCAATGGGTTTGAGCAGCCGATCAATTGTTGCCGCACTCATTGCCAGCAGTTGAGTTGTTAGTTCATTTAATGAAGCTTCATGATGTTTTTCATAATAAGGTAACCAGAGCGGCAAAGCCTCTTTTAAGCATTTACCGCACATCTGATCCGTAGCAAGCCAAATCTTTTTAAGAGGCTCTAATAATAAACTGGACTCATAGGTTTTCTTTTTACCTGGTTTTTTAGGCTTTTGATCAGGGATTGGCAACTGTCTTAATAACCGTGCTGCCGCTTTACGATGATAGCCATGCGTTTCGCAAAATTCATCTAACATACGTTTTTTTACAGCACGATTACCATGCCGATAACGCCAACGCTGTGTTTTTAAATATAAATCCATCTTCAATTCTCCCATGCCGGTTTTCCTCCTTCGGCAACAGTGATATTGAGGCAACGATGCAATTTATATGCTTATCTGCGTTCATCTTCGGCAACAGGTAATTTGAGGCAATGCGATCGTAGAATTAATTTAAATTGATTAATATTTTGTTAATACATTATGTATATAATTAGGCATTAATTTGTTTTTATAATGTGAGTGATATGCGTATATTATATATTCCTTTTGAATTAGATGAAGTAGGGGACTTATTAAAGCCTCTTCAAAAATGGCAAAAAAGAAGTAGATCTACCAATTATATTATCCTTACCCATAAATCGAATATCAATATTGAAAAATTGGGTAATAATTTTGAGGTTTTTATTTGTGCTCATGGAAATTATGATGAAAAGGATTTTGTTATAGAAAATAAAGCTTCAGATGGGAGGCAGTTGATGATTGCAGATCTAGCATCTAGATTTGATCATGATTTTATTTTCTCCTCACATAAAATCAAACAAGTTAATTTATATTTTTGTGGAACAGAAGAAAAAAATTCTCAAATTGCACAAATTTTTAGAAAAAATTTAATTCGTGGAACAGAATATAATATTTGTTATTATCATGGCAATATTACAATACCTGATAGAATGGGACTGAAATGGAGTAAAAGTATTGATAAAAAAGTGCCTATAGAGCAAACGGGAAAAATGTTATTTGCAGATGATGAGATTATTTTAGAACATGAAAAAAAATATCTAATCTATAAAGAAACAAAATTTCATATTTTATTTGAAAATAATAAAAAAACTAGAAATGAAAAAATTACAATGTGTAGAAAAATAAACCATACCACTCTTTCAGGTTCCAATATGGGGTACAAGTAATCTATGGATCGCAAACGTTCACGGGGTATGTAAATTTTATTAATTAAATAAAAAACCTGTCGTCTTTGCGAACGTAGTGAAGCAATCCAATACAGATTTCTAACGAAGCATCGCTCTGGATTGCTTCGCCAAGGCTCGCAAAGACGAAATTTACGGCTTGCAATGAATTTTACACACTACCGAAAACATTGATAAATTCAATTTAGTTTAGATTCATTGATTCTTGAAGATACTTATGATGTAAGCTATTTATTTGTATTGCTAAATCTTGAAATCCTAAATTATTAATCACTATATCATCAGCATACTTTAAACGTAAATTTATATCAGGTTGAACAGTTAATATGGCCTGAGCTTGTTCTTTATTGCATTTATCACGGTGCATTACACGAGCTATTAGATTTTCTTCTGATGCTCGAATTAGCAAAATTTTGTTGATATAAGGATAATTTTTTTTCGTGAGCAATAAAGGAATTTCAAGGATACAATAAGGTGAGATGCTTGATTTAACACGTTTTTTTAGTTCTTTGCGGATTAGAGGATGTAAAAGCTTTTCAAGCCAGATTCGCTCTTGCTGATTAGAAAATATTATTTCTCTCAGTCGGCTGCGATCTAGCTCTCCATCTTTATTGAGAATTAAAGTACCATAATGTTCGACAATTTTTTTGTAAGCGTATTTTTTATGTTGGGTTAACTCTCTTGATATTTCATCAGCATGTATTACTTCAACACCTAATGTTGAAAAAAGTTCGGCGGCTGTTGTTTTACCACTAGCGATATTACCAGTCAGCCCAATACAATATACCATATTTTAAATCTCATTCTTATTCATACAGGTTACCAAATTTATATAACATGTATAAGGTAGGGGACTTTTTTGTTTGCAATAGGCTTGAGCAGCCAAAGCAGCATCTTCACGATTTGGATATAAGTTACTTCTCCATGGCAAACCTTCTCTATCAAGCGCGGTGCATACCCACATGGGCGTTATATTTACACCATCAATGAATTGATCGCAATTAGCTCTGCTGGTTTTGCAGGTGGCTGGTATTGGGCTGTTTTTTTTACATTGCTCATAGGAAAGATTCAAGGCAATTTTTTGATAACTACTTTGAGAAGACCACTCTGTATCTTTTACATCATGAGCTTTACATTGCCAATAGTTACTATTATTTTCTAATGGTTCAGCAATACTCGAAGTCGATAGGCCTGAAAGAATTAAAAAACAATAAAATATTTGTCGATTCATTTTTTTTCTCCTTTGAGCAATTCAACTAATTGTTCAATAGTTAGCGCTTTTGAAAAATACCAACCTTGCAGGAAATGAACTTCATTTTGCAGCAAATAACTTACTTGTTCCTCTGTTTCTACCCCTTCTGCGATTACCGTCAAATTTATTGATTTAGCTAAAGTAATGATGGCATCATTTAAAGTTTCTGTAATTGCGTTTGTGCCTATTGCTTGTATAAATATTTTATCAATTTTTAAGTAATTAAAAGGAAAGTGATTTAAATAACTAATGCTTGAATGGCCTGTTCCATAATCGTCTATTGCCAATGAATAACCTGCATCCCTGAGTTCTTTCATTCTTTTGATGTACATTTCATTATTTTTGTCAAGCAAATCACGTTCAGTTATTTCAAATAAAATTTGCTGAGGTGAAATGGAATAGTGGTCTATAAGCTTATAAAACTGAGTAAAAAAATCTGGGGCAGTAAAATGTAAGGCACAAATATTAAATGATAAATAAAATTTTGGTTTCGTTTTTAAAATGTCTTTTGCTTCTTTAAAAGCCAATTCAACAATTTGTAAGGTTATTGGAACAATGAGACCCGTGTCTTCTGCTTCTTCAATAAAAAAATCGGGCATTATGGTTTCATCTTGATTTCCCTGCCATCTTAATAAAACTTCTACACCTGAATAAGTTTGAGTGTTTGTATCAAAAAGTGGTTGATATACAGGATAAAATTGATTGTATTTTAAAGCAGTTCTAATTAATCCAAATAAAGAATGATGTTTTATAAATTCATTGTTTATCAAAAAATATAAACAGAATGAAAGAATAAAAATATCTAAAAACAACAAAATCTGCTTATACCAGAGGGTATTTAGGTGATTAGGATCATCATTTGTTACTGTAACATATATATCATCAAGGCTATTTAATTTTGCACTCGCTGATATTTTTTGGGGAATAAATAATGATTGAAACTCGTTATACTTGTTATATATCCATGAATGTTTTGTAGTATGTTCCATTGCAATAATATTTCTATTAATACTTTTATCATATAAAGTTATTGAAAACCTGTTATTTTCTGGAATGTGTAATATATTTTTGAATATCAATGAAATAATAATTACTTGCACCTGATAATCGCCAAAACTTTTTTGTATTACATAAATTGGATGACGAAAAAGTAGGCTATTGAATGGACCGAAGAACTCTTGGTTTAGAGGATTTGATAAAAAAAATGTTTGATTATTAGGCAAGGTAGAGCAAATAATTTCAACTTTTCGATCCCTAATGGCCAAAGCAGAAATTTCTGGTTGGTTCATAATGATTTGATATAAAGAGGGGTTGAAATCATTTTCACAAGTTACATGTTCTTTTTTATACTTAGGAATTTCATAAACATCCTGTAACGTATTATTTATAAAATTATCACTATGAAAAGCTAGTTTATTCACAATCGCTAGAGTCTCATCTTCTGAGCTTCTGATGTTATTGTGCCAATTAATATTATAAAAAATAATAAGCAATAAAATAGTCAAAACAATCCATAGAACTTTGAATCTTTGGTAGATAAAAAATGATAATTTTTGGCTAATTTTTCGCATGATCCTCTGCAGGGGTCGCAAATGCTCTTTCTATAGAGTGTAGTGTTATTTCTGCTAATTTCCCAATTATTTCATTATTAGTATTCAATGGTGGAAGCCAATAGATAGTATTTCCTATTGGCCTTATTAACGCTCCCAAATCTAATGCATGCTGGTATATTTTATTACCAATACGACAAGAGTCTAAATCTTCAAAATCTGCTGCAACTACAGCTCCAACTCCACGAATATTACTTAATTTACCAGAAATCTGAGCGACCTCTGTTAAAGCAGAGAGCATATATTCACCAAGATTTTGTGCTTGATGGATTATATTTTCTTCATGCATTGTTTTAACAGTGGCTAATGCTGCACTCACTGCTAATGGATTACCGCTATATGTATGTGAATGTAAAAATGATTTGCCATTTGCATAATCGTCATAAAAAAGATCAAAAATGGAACTGTCAATCATGACACAACTTAAGGGAATAGAACCGGAAGTTAATCCTTTCGATAAACAAATAAGATCAGGTTCTACACCTGCATGGTCTGATGCTAACCACTCGCCAGTACGACCTAATCCGGTCATTATTTCATCAGCAATAAGATAGATATTTTTATTTTTCGCCCAGCAGGCTATTTTTTTTAGAAAATCAGGACTATAACACAACATACCCCCAGCTCCCTGGATTATTGGTTCTACAATTAGAGCGCAGACATTATCGCAAATCGTTTCTAATTCCTTTTCAATAGAGAGCCAATGTGTATCACAATTATGCCATAGGGGATCATTTTTACCTGAAACATAGGGAATATTTTTAATAAAGTGACAATTAAGCCCAAATGATCTGTATGGTGCTTTGTAAATGCCTAAATCACTAATACTCATAGTGCCAAGGGTTTCTCCATGATAACCGTTTTTAAGTGCTATAAATTGGTTTTTATCGGGAAAACCCTTTATTTGATTCGCATGAATAGTGAGTTTCATTGCAATTTCTACCGCACTAGAACCATCACTTGCAAAAAAAATGTGTTGCTTTTTGGTAAGTTTAGATAATTCTTCAGCTAACTCGACTAACTGGGGATGAGTTGTGTTTGCCGTAATGATGTGCTCGAATCGATTGAGTTGCTTGCTTATTGCGGCGAGCACTTTGGGATGGCCATGACCTAAAGATTTACACCACCAGCTTGAAATTGCATCGATAATTGGTCCTTTATTAGTATAGAGATAACTCCCTTGAGCCTTATCAACAATTAGAGGAGGGCATAGTTCAAAATCCTTCATTTGAGTGCAAGGATGCCAAATGTGTTTTAAATCTCTGGTGATTAATTGTTGTATGTTGACCATTTTTCAAATTTAGGTTGACAAGCTTGATGTGCACTTTATCATGTCCAATATTATAAATAAAATGTGGAATATAAGTTTTAATTTCCATAATTGGGAGAACTGTTGTGACTCAAATGAAAAAGAACTGGTCTGTTGCTGAAATTAAGACACTTTACGAACAACCATTTAATGATTTGTTATATCAGGCGCATACTTTACATAGAGAATATCATCAACCCAATACGCTACAATTTGCAACTTTATTAAGTATTAAAACAGGAGCTTGTCCAGAGGATTGTGGCTATTGTTCGCAAAGTGGACATCATCAAACTCATGTTGAAAAAGAAAAATTAATGTCGATTGCTGATGTATTAAAATGTGCTCAAGAGGCTAAAGAGGGTGGGGCCAAACGTTTTTGTATGGGAGCAGCTTGGCGCTGTCCTCCTGATAAGGCTATGAGTGAATTGCAAGAAATGATCAAAGGTGTAAAGTCGTTAGGATTGGAAACCTGTATGACCTTGGGCATGTTGAATCAGGAACAAGCTGTTAATCTAAAAGAAGCAGGCTTGGATTACTACAATCATAATATTGATACATCACCTTCTTATTATGAAAAAGTAGTAACTACTCGGAAATTTAGTGATCGTTTAGATACCTTGAATACCGTACGTGCTGCAGGAATTAATGTGTGTTGTGGTGGAATTTTGGGTTTAGGTGAAACACGAGAAGACCGAATTGAGTTTTTGTTAACTCTAGCAAATATGGAAACACCTCCCGAAAGTGTGCCAATTAATCGATTGATCCCTGTAGAAGGAACTCCTCTTGCTAAAGCGCAACCGGTAGAGGGCATTGAGTTGGTTAGAACTATTGCGACCGCAAGGATATTAATGCCACAAAGTGTGATTCGGCTAACAGCTGGTAGAACAGAAATGAATGATGAATTACAGGCTCTTTGTTACTTTGCAGGTGCAAACTCTGTATTTATCGGCGATAAATTGCTAACAGAAGAGAACCCACAACGTGCTAAAGATAAAGCTTTGTTTAGTAAGTTAGGTTTAACTGAGATGGTCTAATGCCTTTAAATAATAAAATTAAAGAGTACACCAATCAGTTAGCTCAACAAGGATTGTTGAGAAGCAGACAGATAGTAAAAGCTCATGATTCATCATTAATTCATTTCGATAGCAATGATTATTTATCACTAAGCAATGATAAGCGGATTTCTGAAGCTTACCAGTTTGGATATGCCCTCTACCCAAGCGGCAGTGGTGCTTCTATGTTACTGAGTGGTTATCATATGAGTCATCGAGCTGTTGAAGAGGCTTTTGCTAATCATTTAGAGGTAGATGACTGCATTTTATTCTCTTCAGGATATGCTGCAAATCTTGCCGTTATTGCTTTGCTTGGCAAACTCAATGTTCATTGCTTTATTGATAAAGAAATTCATGCATCAATATATGATGGCCTGGCCTTATCTCAAGTGGACTATACGCGTTTTTTACATAATAATTTGGAAGATTTAGCCCATAAATTGACCTCATATAAAGCCAATTCTGCTTTGATTACGGAAGGGATCTTCAGTATGAGTGGCCATTTAGCTCCTTTGCCAGCTCTTTCATCTTTGGCTAAATTGTATCAAGGCGGACTGCTGGTTGATGAGGCACATTCTTTTGGTATTCTTGGTCATGAAGGAAAGGGAGCGGTGGACTATCATGGATTAACCCAAAAAGAAGTACCATTAAGAGTGATTCCCTTAGGGAAAGCCTTTGCAGCCCAAGGTGCTCTTGTTGCCGGAAGAGCAGACTGGATTTATGCTTTATTACAAGCAGGGCGCTCCCTTATTTATTCGACAGCTATTAGTCCTGCATTAAGTTATGGATTGTTGAAGACTTTAGAGTTTGTAGTAAAGGCAGAAGATCGACGCTTAAAATTGAAGCAGTTAATTGAATTATTTAGAGTGATGATGAAACAATCACCTTTGTGTTGGTCGGATTCCACCAGCCCAATTCAGCAGCTGCAATAAAAAAAATCGGGGTTGCGTATTATTTTAAATTATAATCATACTCCGGAACAGATTCGTGATTTATTCGATAAGCTACATAAAATTTATGAATATAAACATTAAACAATATGGTAACGGATACCCCCTTGTTTTTTTTCATGGATGGGGTTTTGATAGTCAGGTTTGGTTGCCCTTAGTGCCGCAGCTTATGATGAACTATCAAGTAATAGTAGTTGATTTGCCCGGATTTGGTCACAGTTCAATTATGGATTGGGATATATTTAAGCACAATTTATTAAATGTATTACCAAAACACTTCGCTTTAATTGGTTGGTCCCTGGGTGGTCTTTTTGCCATACGTTTGGCTGTGGAACACTCTGATCGGGTAGAATATCTTGTTAATATTACAAGCTCACCACGATTTTTGCTGGATGGCTTATGGCCTGGGATATCTAGCGAGGTTTTTAAAAGATTTTATCAAAAACTTTCTGCAGATCCTCATATAGCCTTGAGAGATTTTCTTGAGCTCCAAGGGTTGAAAGCAGACGATAACTTGCAACAACTTCCGAATAAATTACCAACTCTTGCAGGATTGGAAACGGGGCTTAATATTTTAGAAACATGGGACTTACGAGAAGAGTTAAAACGTTTCGTAAATCCTGCTTGTTTTATGTTTGGTCGACTTGATCCTATTGTTCCGATTAAAACGATGAACCAGATGCAGGTACTCTATCCACAATTTAATTATGTCCTTTTCAATCGTGCGGCACATTTGCCTTTTTTATCCCATGCTGATTTATTTATTAAAGAGATGCGAGGATTTATCAAATGAAGCGTTATTTTATTACTGGTACTGATACTGATTGTGGTAAAACTTATGTGACAGCGCGTCTAATGAACTATTTTTGTTCCGCTGTAGCGATAAAACCAATCGCTAGCGGTTGTCTGGAAGTAGAAAATCAGATTATCAGTAGTGATGCACAACAGCTGCAATTAAACAGTCCACTTAGTTTGGATGTAATAAATCCTTGGCGCTTTAAGTTAGCGGTATCACCCCATATTGCAGCACAAAGAGAAGGGATTCATTTATCTGCAACACAAATTGCAGACTATTGTCTAAATTTTCAATGGGATGGTGTTAAAAAACTATTTATTGAAGGAGCTGGGGGTTTAATGGTTCCTTTGAATGAGAGTGAAACCTGGATTGATTTTTTACAGATATCTAAGATTCCAGTTGTTTTTGTAGTTGGAGTGAAATTAGGCTGTATTAACCATGCTTTGTTGACCGAAGCAGTTTTACAGTCCAACAACATAAAATGTGTTGGTTGGATAGCTAATTGTATTGATCCCAATATGCAGGAGTTGATTGCTAATCTCTCTACCTTAACCCATAAACTTGCTTCTCCTCTGTTAGCTAAAGTACCTTTTGGCGGTGAAATTACAGAGCTTAGTTCTTGGCCCATTTAGCGCGCTTATTTGTTCAATTATTTTGTTTACTTATTGTTTTTATTACTCTATTGTATGTTAAAGATGGGTTAATAGGTAAATTGGAATATGTTAACAAAAGATAAATTAATACACTCAGTAATGACTGCTTTTTTTCTTCTTGTTGCTAATGGCACATCAGCTGCTGATAGCAATGACGCCACTATTACTAATGAAAAATGTTATGGAATTGTTAAACAAGGGATGAACGATTGTTCTACAGCAACAGCTTCATGCGCGGGTTCATCAGCTAAAGACAAGCAAAAAGATGCCTTTCTTTTTTTGCCTAAAGGACTTTGTGACAAAATTGTAGGTGGAAGTTTAAAATCAGAATAGATTCTATGTGGAAAATAAGGAAATTTAATATGAAAAAATTGTTTAGAAGTTTTACATTTTTATTGCTGCCTTTATTTATTTTTACATCACCGCTTTATGCTGAGCCAGAAACTTTTATTTTGGATAATAATCATACCTATGTATTATGGAGCATCGATCATCTTGGTTACTCAACACAATTTGGTAAGTGGTATGCAAGTGGTCAAATTATTCTTGATAAGGATAATCCCAGCCAAAGTAAAGTGAATGCGAAGATTGATGTTGCTGATATGGTTACAGGTATTCCTCAGCTTGATAAACATTTAAGAGGGAAATTGTTCTTTGATACAGAGCATTATCCTACAGCAACGTTTGTCAGTGATAAAGTCAATGTCTTAGGCAAAAATACTGCAACAGTAGATGGTATCTTAACTTTACATGGAGTCAGTAAGCCTGTGGTATTGCAAGTAACATTAAATAATCTTGGAATGAATCCGATAAGCAATAAAATGACAGCTGGTTTTACAGCAACAACATCAATTAAACGCTCTGATTTTGGTATAAATACTTTATTACCTTCGTTAGGAGATACTGTAGATATTAAAATAGGCGCAGAGGCCTACCAGGATAAAAAAGTAGGATAGGTCATGCAAATTAAAAATAGTAGAACACATTTTGGTATTGTGGCTATACTATTTCATTGGATTATTGCTGTATTGATTATTGGACTCTTGGCATTGGGACTCTATATGGTACCACTGCCATGGAGTTCCGCTAAATTGAAATTCTATGGATGGCATAAGGAGTATGGGTTTTTAGTACTTTTTTTAGCAATTTTTAGAATTATATGGCGTGTAAGTAGTAAGATGCCCGAGTTAGCTTTGCCTTGGCTGGAAAAGCTGGCAGCGCGAAGTATGCATTGGGCATTTTATGGTTTTATGTTTGCTATGCCAATTAGTGGTTGGTTAATTACTTCAGCCGCAGGATTACCCGCCTCTTTTTTTGGTTTATTTACTCTACCTAATCTTATTGCACCTGATGAAAATAAAAGAATATTATTCGAATGGATTCATCAATGCTTAGGATATGCACTGATTGCTGCTATATCTTTGCATACGGCCGCAGCCTTAAAACATCATTTTATTAATAGGGATGATATATTACGGAGAATGTTCCCATGAAGATTATCAAATATTTTTTTCTGTTTATGATATTGTATGCTGCGGTTGCAAATGCCAGCACTCTCCCACAATGGACGATTGTTCCTGATGAAAGTAGCCTTAGCTTTACCGCCACACAAAATAATGCACCGGTCAGTGGTTCATTCAAACATTTTACAGGGCAGATTTTTGTAGATCCGGCTCACTATCAAGACAGTAGTATTGAGATTGTTGTTGATATGAATTCCATAAGTACTTCTTATGCGGAAATTACTTCGATAATACTGGGCTCAGACTGGTTTAACGTTAAAGAATTTCCTAAAGCAGAGTTTAAGTCGACAAAAATCACTAAAAAGGACGATCAAACTTATGATGCAGTAGGTACTTTAACTATTAAAAATAAATCAGTACCAGTTACTTTAACTTTCACAGCTGTAGAATCACCAAAAAATCATTTACTCATTGACGGTCATACTCTGGTTAAACGTACGGCTTTTGGCATTGGTCAAGGTGAATGGGCAAGTACTAACGAAATAAAGGATGATGTTACAGTAAACTTTAAAGTAGTTGCTATTCGAAAAGAGTAAATACGTAGTGACACTTGCACCAAGTCCACGTTATCCCGCCAATGTCATTAAGTTAAGAAAAAGTGGCTTTAAAATGTATGTTGGGCGCCTGGCATAACACACTTTAATTTTCAGGACACTTAATGGCATGATGGGACGACGTGGCGGAGAGCAATTTCTTATCTTTTGTGAAGCAATATTTCATGATACTGCTTCACAAATCGGTATGAGTTTACCTAAGACTATTTTTGCAAACTCTTATTAACGTTCAATATATTATCAATTTCATTTCTCAATTGAATTTTATATTCTGAAAGTTCTTTATTTATATTTTCATCAATAAATATTTTATTTGAGATTATTTCTCTTTTAGTTGTGGGGCTAAGGATTATATCTTCGTTAAGAATCTGTTTTATGTAAGAATATTCATAATACTCATTCACTGATTGTTTATTTTTATCATTTACTTTGAGTACACCTGGTTTTACTATTAAGGATAGTGTAATAGGACAGGTAAACTTTAAAGTAGTAGTAGACTCTGCCAAATTTTTCTCAACTAAAAGTTGTTTTTGTTCCATATTTAAGTTCTCAAAATCCTCCTCTAACTGATGAGTAAGTTTTATTTCACTGCTTGTGGGCATATTATTATCAACCCAAAAAAAATCTTTACACTTAGAAAGACAGCTTATTACAGGTCTGTGTAAATCGCGAATGCTACTTGCGAAACTTAAGAGACCTGTTAGCAATAGCATATTTTGATGTATATATTCATCTGTAGATATCCTCCCATCTTGGTTTCGATCATTTGGTCCTCTAGAAACCCAATATACTGTTGCACCTGTAGATAGTACAAATTGAATGACACTCAAAACAATTACAACTTTTCGATTTGTATACGGCATTTTTAACCCCTTATTAGTGCATAATAGTTATCAAGATGACTATTTTATAGTCACGCAAGCTCTATTGGAAGAAATAATCCGTTTTTATTTATTTGCAAAACTAAATTGGATATACTGCAGGAAGAAGAGAGTGGTAGAAAAAAATACCAATTGTATTAACATTTTCTCCGAGAATCTCAGACCATCGAGGTTCAGAGAAAATGTTTTATTAGTCAACTATGGTTAAGCCTTATGCTGTTCATACCATTGTTTCTTTAATTCAATAAATTTAGCTTTTTGCTTGTCATTTAAAAGAGTATACATTTGATGTTGCATCATAATTCTGGCT
>JACPOX010000178.1 GCA_016191305.1 Legionella longbeachae
AAGCATCACCATTGTCTGCTTTAACAATTTTATAAGGAACCATTTTGATGTCTTTTTGAACTACTGCATCATCAAAACGACGACCTATTAAACGCTTAATGGCGAACAATGTGTTGTGAGGATTAGTTACTGACTGACGTTTTGCAGATTGTCCAACTAAAACTTCACCATCATCTGTATAAGCAACGATTGAAGGTGTAGTTCGATGACCTTCACTATTTTCAATTACCTTAGGCTTATCACCTTCCATCACTGCAACACATGAGTTGGTAGTACCCAAGTCTATACCTATAATCTTAGCCATTCTTTTCTTGCTCCAAAGTAGTAATTTTGTAATTCGTTAATTCGTTAATTCGTATATGGGGTGTAACGCCCTAATTTCAACCCATTAACATCACATTTTTATTTTTTCGAAACAACCACTCGCGCAGGTCTTATCACGCGGTCACTTAATTGGTAACCTTTCTGGAATACAGCCAATACAGTATTAGGCTCTACACCAGGAGCGTCCTGCATAGACATTGCTTCATGTTGTTGAGGATCAAAAGGGAGACCCATAGGATCTATTTGTTGAACATCATATTTTTGTAACGCATCGACAAAAAGCTTCAAGGTCAGTTCCAAACCTTCACGCATCGCTAAATCTTCTGATTTTATCGCCAGTTGCAATGCTTGCTCCAAACTATCTATCACGGGTAATAAACCAGTAAGTAGCTTTTCTACCCCATAACGATGAGCATTAGCAACTTCACGTTCGGCACGTCGGCGAACGTTATCCAATTCAGCAAGGGCGCGTACGGATTTTTCCCAATTTTCATGAGCTTGTTGCTCTGCAAGCGTCAGTTTTTCACTTAAGGCAACATAACTTGGATGATCTAAAGCTGCTTCAGATGTTTCTTGTATCGATTCATCTTCAATAGCATCTATGCTTTCATCCGAATTCTCAATATCTTTTGGCTCTTGAGAATGATGCTCTTCCCTGAACTGCTGCCAATCTTTTTTACCGTGTTTACTCATGTAAATTTACTCCTGACTAACCAGAATCAAAATGATAATCCTAGGGTAACGAAATTAATATTAGGTCTAACGCCCTAATCTACGTGAACATCAAAGATGGGGTCAGATCCATAAAATTTCAAGTCATTAATTCGTTTAATTTGCACAAATGTAAGTAGCTGGCTTGCAGTATGTGTTCATTTATTCCATACTTAGATTCAAAAAAGCCACCTAGAGTTTATTTATGCAAAAATGGTCGCCTACTTCCTGGCTTCGGTATTCTTACATACAAGCAGCATCTTATGCTGATGAAAAACAGTTAAAAAAAATTGTAGAAAAACTGAGCCTTTTGCCCCCGCTTGTTACTCGAAGCGAAGTCAAAAATTTAAAAAAAGAGATTGCACTTGCCGGACGAGGAGAAGCCTTTATTCTTCAAGGTGGAGATTGTGCTGAATCATTTAATGATTGTCGCTCGGAAATTATTAGCAATAAATTAAAAATTATTTTGCAAATGAGTTTGATCTTATTGCATGGCCTACGTAAACCCATTATTCGTATTGGACGAATAGCTGGGCAATATGCCAAACCTCGTTCATCCGATTTTGAAACCATTGAAGGAATTACCCTACCTAGTTATCGAGGCGACCTGGTTAACTCACCAGAGTTTACTCAAGCTGCAAGAGAACCAAACCCCAAACTTTTACTTCAGGCTTATAACTGTTCTGCTATTACTTTAAATTTTATTCGCGGTTTGCTCGAAAGTGGCTTTGCCAGCCTCAATCATCCCCAACAATGGGATCTGGGCTTTGTTGAGCATTCGAAACAGAAAGAAGAATTTCAAACTTTAGTTAAATCAATTGCTGATGCCTTGGACTTTTTGGATACTATAGACGGAATACAGTCTAGTAATTTATCCAAAGTTGATTTTTATACATCCCATGAAGCCTTACATTTGCATTACGAGCAGGCATTGACACGTCAAATGGAAGATGGGTTATGGTACAATCTATCTACTCACCTACCCTGGATAGGTATGCGTACTGCGCAAATCGACAGTGCACATTTAGAATTTCTACGTGGTGTAGAGAATCCAATTGGAATCAAGGTTGGACCAGGAGTCACTCCTGAATGGCTAGAAGAAGTGCTTAATAGAGTCAACCCCAAGCGTGAAGAAGGTCGACTTTTATTGTTTACTCGTCTTGGGGCGCAACATATCGATAGATTACTTCCACCGCTTATTGAGGCAGTGAAAAAAACAAAAATTCCAGTTACCTGGTCTTGCGATCCGATGCATGGCAATACAGAAACAACTGTTGATGGCATTAAAACTCGTCACTTTGATAACATCCTTTTAGAACTAAAACAAGCATTGGAAATCCATCGTAGTATGGACAGCTATCTTGGTGGAGTCCATTTTGAGCTAACTGGTGACAATGTTACCGAATGTATTGGTGGAGCTCGTGGATTAGCAGCTGATGATCTGAAAAAAGCATACCATAGTCTCGTCGATCCTCGATTAAATTATGAACAATCTATAGAAATGGCCTTTCAACTGAGTCGACAGTTTAGAAACGATTAAACTTATCAATATAACCTGGGTGAAGTGAAAACCGAACCTGGGGCTTACCAAACTCTTTAAATTCCCCAAGATAAAAAATAAAAAAATACAACCAAATGCAAAAGTTTTTTTGATTTAGTGTTATTTATTTCCCATAAAGTTCTTTTAATTGATATATAGGTATTTAATGTTATTATTTGGTCAAGTAATGCACCCGCGAATTGATAATGCAAAATAAAATTTTTAAAAAAAATGATACTTCCGATTTAGTAACTCTTTTAAAAATTAAACTGCTTAATGAACAAAATATTAAAAAAAATGCGATCGAGCTAAGCAAGCAACTGAAAAAATCTCAAAGCATAGAAGAAACAATTAACCTGATCAATCAAAATACAGGTAATGTGGATATAGGTATTTGTAATCAACTCATAACAAATCATTCAGATAATTGGGAGCTAGTGACTTCAATTTATTTCCTTTTATCTTCAGAACTTCCTGCTTTACCAAATGATAGAACCTACGCGAGTTTCATTAGAATAGCAGGTAAAACCGGACACTTTAAAGAAATGTACGGAGCCTTTAAGCTCGCAATAAGCAAAGGATTAGCCAATAACACTGTATTCAGTAACTTCATAGACATAGCGGGTAAAACGGGGCACTTTAAAAAAGCATACAAAGCCTTTAGGCTCGCCCAAAATATGGGGTTTGCCGATACCATTCTCTATAGTAACCTCATTGATATAGCAGGTAAAACTGGGCACTTTAAAGAAGCACACGAAGCTTTTAAACAGGCTAATCGTGAGGAATTAACCAATGAAATTACCTATAATAACTTCATTGAAGCAGCAGAAAAAAATGGGCAGCACAAATTAGCCGAAGAAGTATTTTCAGAACGCTTAAACCATTATATAAAACAAGATTCGCCCTTTCATCTGGATTTTCATGGACATAATGCCTCTACAACGCTATTGACGCTTGAGTGGTTATTAAAAAATGGGGAAGCGGGAAACTATACGCTTATCACGGGAAAAGGAAATCATTCCAAAACAAATAAATCACCAGTTATTTTAGCATGTGACGAATTTTGTAAGAAATATTATCTTCACGTTAAAATTAACCCCTATAATACAGGAAGAAGAGATGTCTTTTTAGATCATAAATTAAACAGGACTCGGCATCTGAAAAATGGTATCCACAATTATTTTGAAAAACAAAACAGCATAAAGGGCGAGCGGAAAGATAAAAATGCAAACCGAAACAATTTATCGGTAAAGAAATCACAGGTTTCTGAAACAAACTTGAGTCAAAATCTATCAAATTCATCTTCTTTCTTTCATAGCAAAGAGGATTTTAATGCAAAAGTTCCTCGCAATGAGCAAAAGAAAATTCACAAGCAAGAAAAAAATAAAAAGTTACAAACAAAAAATACAAATATATCCAAAATTTATACAAGTGATAACTCAAAAACCGCTAAACTACAAAGAAAAATCAACGAAGTGGCTAGAGTAAAAACAAATCAACCATCTACCAACAATGATTATCATAGATTTTTTTCTATGCCGAGCCAAAATGTCATACGAGCTATTACACTAGGAGCTACAGCGATTATATTACAGAATTTATTATAGCATCGTCTGAGCTCTATGATAATAAGGGCTAAACTCATGCACAGCGTCAATCATAGCAGCAGCATGCTCAGGCGGTACATCCGGTGTTATACCATGACCCAGATTAAATACATGTCCTGAACCATGACCAAAAGATGCCAAGACCTTTTTTACTTCCTCACGAATACATTGCTTCGAACTCAATAACACAGAAGGATCAAGATTTCCTTGCAAAGCCACCTTATCGCCAACTCTGCGACGTGCTTCACCCAAATCACAAGTCCAATCGATTCCCAAGGCATCACAACCTGTAATGAGCATTTTTTCTAACCACTGCCCTCCTCCCTTGGTAAACAAAATGACGGGGACATCAGGGTAGATATTTTTTATTTGTTGCACGATTTGCTGCATGTAACGCAAAGAAAAATTCTGATAATTCTCCCGTGTTAAAATGCCGCCCCAAGTATCAAACAGCATTACTGCATTGACTCCCGCTTTAATTTGTTCAATAAGATAATCCGCGGCGGATACAGCTAATTTATTCAATAAGAGATGGGTTGCTTCACTTTCGGTATAGAGCAAATGCAAAACACGCTTAAAGTCTCTACTACTTTTACCTTCAACCATATAACAAGCCAAAGTCCAAGGGCTCCCTGAAAAACCAATTAATGGCAACTCCTTTGGCATTTCTTGGCGAATTAAACGCACGGCATTCATCACATAAGCCAAAGAATCAAGCGATGGAATTTTTAAATTATCAATCGCCTTTACATTGTCTACTGGCTGATGAAAACAAGGTCCTTCACCTTCAGCAAAATACAATCCTAATCCCATAGCGTCAGGAATGGTTAAAATATCAGAAAATAAAATTGCTGCATCTAAAGCAAAACGGCGCAAAGGTTGTAAAGTCACTTCACAAGCAAGCTCGGGATTTTTACAAAGACTTAAAAAATCTCCTGCTTGTGCTCTGGTTTGCCGATATTCAGGTAAATAACGACCCGCTTGACGCATCATCCATACTGGGGTTCGTTCCAC
>JACPOX010000179.1:0-28266 GCA_016191305.1 Legionella longbeachae
AGAAAAATATTTTTTCACATACATTTCGCCAATAGCAAATCCTAAAGCCCCATTTTCTGTACTGACAACTCGTTTCCATCGAGGTAATATTTTTTCTGTTCCTGTCAGTTCTGAGATCATTTTAAAATTTTGATCCACAAAAGGCTTCGACAAATACGAAGCAAAACCATCTATTAAATGCCATCTTAAGTATGTTTTCCAATCCTGCAAAGGAATGTCTTTTAATTGTTGATTCATATTCTTGAAAAAATCAGGTGTAGCTAAATTAATACTCTTGATTTTATTTTGTCCCATAGCTGCAAAATATGCTGGCCATGAAAAATCAGGGGTTACTTGCTCTAATTGAGCGATATCCATGATGTGATATACTGCGTGCGGATCACGTTGTGCTACTTGAGACATCGAAGCCTCCGCCATTTGAGTTTCTAATTTCATCACAGTATTTGCTTCATCGCTGGCATGATCAGGAGAATCACCTAACAACTCAAACATTTTGGCCATATGATTCACATAAGCTTCACGAATTTTTTTAAATTTGGCATCGGTTTTTAAATAATAATCACGGTCAGGTAAGCCTAAACCTCCCTGAATCGCAGCACCAATCATTTCTTTACTGTTTTTAAAATCTTGCATACTTCCAAAATTAAAAAACACATCAACACCAATTTGATGCAAGTGTGACATTTCACTTTGTAAATCGTTTAAATTTTTCAAATTATTAATGCGATCAAATTCGGCTTGTAAAGGTTTAATCCCTAATTGATTGATACTGCTTTCATTCATACCACTATAATAAAAATCACCAACTTTTTGCTCGATACTACCGGGTTTTGCTTTTGTATTTTTTGAAGCATTAATTAACATTTGATGAATGATATTCATCACCTTTTCATTAACAATATTAAAACTTCCCCAGCTTGCATAGTCAGAAGGAATGGGGTTATTTTTTTGCCAAGTACCATTAGCATAAGAATAAAAGTCTTGGGCGGGTGAGATATTCGGATTTATCCAATTAATATGAAGAGCTTCTTCAATTGGTTTTTGTTGAGGTTCAGTATTTGCAGAAAATGCTGGTAAACTACATAACAAAGCAAAAGTAACAAGGCCGATATTAAGCTTCATGACACATTTCCCCTACTATTAATTTATTTAAAAAATCAGTCCTACTCTTGATAACCACTATTATAAGTTAAGGATTTTGTAGATTGGGGTCACGGCCCAATCTACATTCTAAAGCTAGTTTTCTTTTTTCTTTAGGAGAAGACGCGACCATTTGGGCAGATTACGTCGGTCTATACTTCAATAGGATCTTCAACAGGATAAAAATCAGTTTGAATTGCAGGAAGAAATTCTTCTGTATCAAAAGAAGTATATTCCCAAGCATCTTGTCTTACCATTAACTCACGTAACAATCTGTTATTCAGTTCATGCCCTGACTTATAACCTTCGAAAGCACCTATTAAACTTGATCCTAGCAGGTACAGGTCGCCAATTGCATCCAAAACCTTATGAGAAACAAACTCTGATTCAAATCTGAGTCCGTCATCATTGAGAATACGATAATTATCAACCACTATGGCATTATTTAAACTACCACCTTTAGCCAAATCGCATTCTCTTAATTTCTCATAATCAGAAAGAAAACCAAAAGTACGTGCGCGCGATACCTCTTTCACATAAGATGTCGTAGAAAAATCAAAACTAACTGTTTGTGGCTTGTTATTAAAAGCCGGATGATCAAAATCAATAGTAAAAGTAATTTTATATCCATTATAAGGATAAAATTGAACGAATTTCCCATTCTCTTCTACACGAATAGGTTTAAGAATGCGTATATATTTCTTAGGTGCATTTTGCTCACGAATACCTGCAGACTGAATGAGAAAAACAAATGGAGCAGCGCTACCATCCATAATAGGTAACTCTGGTCCATTTACATCAATGTAGGCATTATCAATACCCAAGCCAGCTAAAGCAGAAAGCAAATGTTCTACTGTTGCGATTTTGACCGGTCCATAGTGTAATGTGGTACATAACATTGTATCACCAACATTCTCATAAGACGCAGGTATCTCTACAACAGGGGAAAGGTCTACACGTCTAAAAACTATACCTGTATTTACAGGAGCAGGTCTTAAGGTTAAAAGCACTTTCTCACCGGAATGCAATCCTACACCAGTTGCCTGGATAACCTTTTTAGGAGTTCTTTGTTTTGTCATTCAGTGCTCACCTTGTTCCTCATAAAATCAGATTTATTAATTTTTTATTTTGCGCGCAAAACCCATTGATCGTATCAATATTTTATTAATTAGTCTAATTTTTTTAATCTACTAAATTTCACCTTCTTCTGTCATAGACAGAAAGAAGGGATAAATTATGCCTCTTCTTGTCGCCGCAAAAATGCAGGAATATCAAGATAATCGACATCAGGAACACTATCAGTACTTTGTCTAGCAAATGAGCTAGATGCCCCAGACAAAGCTTGTTTACGCACAACAGCTGGCCTGTCTAGTTGTTGATAATCTAATGAACCATCGCTCCGTGTTGTTTCAAGCAGACGAGCACGATGAGATTGTTGCGGTTGTGATTGTTGATGGCGTTGTCTCATATCACCCAATCCAGTTACAATTACAGTAACCCGCATTTCTTCTGTCATTTCAGGATCGATTACCGTTCCAACTACTACTGTTGCATCATCAGAAATAAATTCCTTAACTACATCACCTACTTCTTCAAATTCTCCTATGGACATATCAAGACCAGCAGTAATGTTTACCAGAATTCCACGTGCACCTGAAAAATTCACATCTTCCAATAAGGGAGAGGCAATTGCAGCTTCAGCAGCCTGACGCGCTCTTTGCTCACCTACAGCACTTCCGGTACCCATCATTGCCATACCCATTTCTGACATTACAGTACGAACATCTGCGAAATCGACATTAATCAAGCCTGGGCGAGTAATCAAATCAGAAATGCCTTTTACAGCTCCAAGAAGCACATTATTTGCTGCTTTAAACGCATTTAGGAGACTAATATTTTTACCCAGAACACTGAGTAATTTGTTGTTCGGAATAGTAATTAATGAATCAACATGCTCAGCGAGACGTCGAATACCTTCTTCCGCTGCCATGGCACGTTGTTTGCCCTCGAAAGAAAAAGGTTTGGTGACCACAGCCACAGTTAAGATTCCAAGCTCTTTAGCAATTTCAGCAAAAACAGGAGCCGCACCAGTTCCAGTACCACCTCCCATGCCTGCAGTAATGAATACCATATCTGCACCGCTTAAAATTTCCCTGATGTGATCCCTATCTTCTTCAGCAGCTTCGCGACCTATTTGTGGATTCGCACCTGCACCTAAACCCTTAGTAAGCTCATCCCCTAATTGAATATGTATTTTTGCATCAGATGCTCTTAATGCTTGTGCATCCGTATTAGCACAGATAAACTCAACTCCACCAATATTTTCAGTAACCATATGTTGCACAGCATTGCCACCGCCACCACCAACGCCAACAACTTTAATTACAGCATCATTACTATGGTGTTGGCCTTCCATTAATTCAAACATAACCCTGCTCCCCTCATATGTTCAATCTTTTAACCTAGATCTAGCGTAGATCTTGCCACAATTTAACTACTATTCTTAGGTTTAAATTAAATGTTAGTTAAAAATTCCCCTGAAACCATTCTTTCATACGTGCCCACAAACTCTGTGTATTATCTTTCATAGCAGGTACATTGTAGTTCGTTTCATATTGCTGTTGATATCCATGCAACAGCAAGCCTACGCTGGTAGCAAAAGATGGATTCTCAGTAGCTTCAGCCAAACCAGTCACATAATGCGCACAACCTTTTCTCACAGGCATTTCAAAACAAAGCTCTGCGAGTTCAAGGCCCCCTTTTACATTTGCAGCGCCTCCAGTAAGAACGATACCAGCAGCAATTCTATCTTCAAAACCGCTACGGCGTAATTCATTACGTACCAAAGTAAACAGTTCTTCATAGCGTGCCGCTACGATATCGGATAATGCTTTAGCTGAAATTTTTCTTCCAGATCGGTCATTAACACTAGCAACTTCAAGCATCTGACTAGCATTAGCTAACTCAGTCAATGCACAAGCATGACTTAACTTAATTGATTCAGCTGCTTTTGTAGGTGTACGCAATGCCATAGCAATATCATTAGTCACTTGATCTCCTGCTATTGGAATTACAGCTGTATGTTGTATCGCTCCTTCACAGAAAATTGCAATGTCCGTAGTACCGCCACCTATATCTATTAGACAGACTCCTAGATCCTTCTCATCTTCAGTAAGAACAGCATGACTTGAAGCTAATTGTTCAAGAATAATGTCATTAACTTCCAATCCACAGCGACGTACACACTTAACTATATTTTGCGCAGAACTAACTGATCCGGTAACAATATGTACTCGAGATTCAAGTCGCACTCCTGACATACCTATAGGTTCACGGATACTCCCTTGGTGATCGATAATAAATTCCTGGGGTATAACATGCAGAATTTTTTGATCTGCAGGAATTGCTACTGCTTTTGCAGCATCAATAACTCGTTCTACATCTGCTTGTGCGACTTCTTTATCACGAATAGCGACAATTCCATGTGAATTTAGACTACGTATGTGACTTCCAGCTATCCCAGCATAAACAGTTCTAACTTCACATCCAGCCATGAGTTCAGCTTCTTGAACCGCTCTTTGGATTGAATTTACTGTAGCTTCAATATCAACTACAACTCCACGTTTTAAACCACGAGAGGGATGACGACCTATTCCGATAATTTCTATTGCGCCATCTGATGTCACTTCACCAATGAGTGCAATAATTTTTGAGGTTCCAATGTCCAATCCAGTGATAATATTTTTTTCTATTTTTTTTGCCATTATCGTTCCGTTTGTTGTTTCCACTGCACCGCCATACCACGTGGGTAACGCAAGTCCACGCTTGCTAACTGCTCAATTTTTTCAGCAAATACCGCCGGATATGCTTTACAAAAACGTAGCAATCGCTCCTCTAACTCTTTCTTTCCTAAATATATTTGTATTCCATTTCCTAAAAGCAATACCCAAGATTGATTTTCTCTTAAATGCAATCCAGTAGCACTCAAACCATATGTTGATAATATCTTACTCAATTTTTCGTAAACTTGTAAGACTTCTGTTTGTTGAAATGATGGGCCTTCTAATCGTGGTACATTCAAATCCGCAGGTATAACCCCTTCATTAAATAATTTTCCACTCTCCGTCATCAAGGCATCATTCCAAATAGCGACTGGTTTTTTTTCAACAAGCTTTATTTTCAAAGCGTCAGGCCAGACACGATCAACGATTGCCGTATCTATCCAATTCAGGGCATTTAACTCATCTCGTAACGCATGTATTGATATAGTAAAAAAACTGCTTCTCACGTATTTTGATAATACACTTTCCAATTCTTTATGGGTTACATGCTCGTAATTTGCAGCAATCTTAATAGTAGTAATTGGAAAACGTTCGGCATCAGACATATAATAATAGCCTATACGACAAGCAAGGAATATGGCACTAAGACTTAATACCGATAATAAGCCGATATAGCGCAAATTCCCAGAATCAATAATATCCTTATTTTTATTCATCGTATTCACAAATAATTAGTTACCAAATGTTGGCGACAGTTCTGATGTATCAGAGCAATACGAATCAGTTCATCAAGTAACTCAGGATATGATAAACCACTTGCTTGCCATAACTTTGGGTACATACTGATCGAAGTAAAACCCGGCAATGTATTTATTTCATTAAAATAAATCGTTTCCGTTTCATCATTAACAAAAAAATCTACGCGTGCCATACCTTTACATTTTAATCGGATAAAAATATCTGCAGCCGCCTGCTTCAATTGTTCTTGTAAGTTCGTGCTCAAAGGAGCTGGTACAATAAGATCTGTTTGCACACTCTCTAAATATTTTGCTGAATAAGAATAAAAACCATCTGGATGATTAACACGAATTTCACCAGCGAGACTCACTCTTGGTGCTCCTGCTGGTATAGCACTCTCCAATACTGACAATTCAATTTCACGACCAGAAATAAATGACTCCACTAAAATTTCTTCGTCATAACGTAATGCATCATCCACGGCAACTTGTAATTCAGCCATATTTTTTGCTTTATGGATGCCTACACTAGAGCCCATTGCGCAGGGCTTAACAAATAAAGGCCAGCCGAATGCATCAGCAACTTCCTGACAAAAACGTTGCCTTTCCGATACAGAAGTATGCCATGACAAAAGCTTATAATTTGCTGATTTTAAACCATTGATACAGACAATACGTCTGGTCATATCTTTATCCATTCCTATAGAAGAAGACAATACATCACAACCAACATAAGCAACCCCTGATAATTCAAGCATTCCTTGTAAACAGCCATCTTCATATAAGGGGCCATGAACCACAGGAAAAACCACATCAGCATCCACAGCGAAACGCCCATTAATAAGTAAACTGGTCAACGGCTTGGAATGTTCCGTTACTACAGGCAGTTTTTCTTTATAAGTCAATAAATCCTGATACTGATGTACATGAAATAATCCATCTTTATCCATCGCAATAGGACTAATATTGTATTTTTCAACATCTAGATGACTAAGAACTGATGCAGCTGAAATCAATGAGATTTCATGCTCTCCAGATTTTCCGCCATAAAGCAGAGCCAGGTTGACAAGCTTGGACATTAGCAGTCTCCGATAATATGTACTTCGTGCATCAACTCAATTGTTGTCTGCTCACGAACTTTAGTTTGCACTAAATGAATCAATGCTTCAATATCAGCTGCAGTTGCTGAACCTTGATGATTGATAATAAAATTAGCATGCTTCTGAGAAACTACTGCTCCACCAATATTGAATCCTTTTAGTCCACAGGATTCAATAAGTCGAGCAGCATAATTTCCTATAGGATTTCGAAATACCGAACCACAATTATATTCATTAGTAGGTTGCGTGTTTGCCCGATGAGCCAACAAATTTTTTATAACCTGCAAAGAAGTTTCCTTATCACCAGAATTCAGCTTAAAAGTAGCGGAAATAAACCATTCATCTGCTGGTCCAGAAACATGTCGATAAGCTACCTCATATTCCTCTGGCTTACGTACTCTTATTTCACCTTTTCGATTTATGGTCTGCAACTCTACCACAAATTGCCAGGTCTCACCGCCATGACAGCCTGCGTTCATTCTCAAGGCCCCACCCATTGTACCAGGAATTCCTGCCCAAAATTCACCACCAGATAAATGATTACGGGCACAAAAACGTGCCATACTCGCACAAGATACTCCTGCTTCGACTTTAACGGTCTGTGAATCCAAAAGTACAATTTCCTTTAAACATCCTTGTGTAAGAATAACCGTTCCTGAAAAACCCCCATCTCGAATTAAGGAATTAGAACCTAATCCCAACCACAATAAAGGTTCAGATGCTGGGAGCTGGCGAAGAAATAGAGTCAAATCAGCACTACTTTTGGGTTTATAAAGTTTGGCAGCAGGCCCTCCAACACGCCATGTAGTGTATTCTGACAAAGATTCATTATAAAGCAAAGTGCCTTGAAACTCATCTGTAAGATTACAAACATTCTCTGTTGTACTCATGTTTCCTCTCACATTTCTTGCATCAAATTCATAGCGATCTGACCAATACTTCCAGCACCTTGCATCAGAATCACGTCACCATCTTTAATAAACTGATCCAGCTTTATTTTAAGTGATTGTTCGTTTACTAAAGTAACTTGTTTCTCATTTTCTCTAATTTTTTGAGCGAGTTCCTCGCTAGTCACTCCAGGAATCTCTGGTTCTCCCGCAGAATAAATATCAAACAAGAACAATTCATCAGCAAGACTCAATACATCTACAAATTGATCATGCAAAGATTGAGTTCTTGTAAAACGATGGGGTTGAAACACATGGACCAGGCGTTTATTTGGCCAAACATGTCGAAACGCATCTATGGTTGATAAAATTTCTTGAGGATGATGACCGTAATCATCAACAATAATTGCTGAGCCATGCTCAAACTTTCTTTCACCCAACATTTGGAAACGACGGCCAACACCCTGAAATTTTGCTAGGGCATTCTGGATAGCAGCATCGTCAACACCTAATTGTGTAGCAATAGCAATAGCGGCCAACGCATTCTGTACATTATGACGCCCAGGATATTGGAATTGGATTTTTAATGCAGAATGAGGCGCAGGACGTATTACAGTAAACCCACTAATCAATTCATTTTGCGTCCAATCAATCGCGCGATAAAGAGCTTCTTCCATAAATCCATAAGTTATTGTGGGGCGTTCGATAAGTGGCAAAATTCTACGCACCTCAGGATCATCAATACAAACTACTGCTAAACCGTAAAAAGGTAAATGGTGCAAGAATTCAAGGAATGTAGTTCTTAATTTGTCAAAATTATTCTCGTAAGTTCCCATGTGATCTGCGTCAATATTGGTCACTATCGCCATTGTGGGTTTTAGAAATAAAAATGAAGCATCACTTTCGTCTGCTTCAACAACAAAATATGGGGATTGGCCAAGCTGAGCATTGCCCCCTAAACTATTCAATTTGCCGCCAATCACAAAGCTGGGATCCAAACCACCTTCAGCCAAAATACTACTGACCAGACTTGTAGTGGTTGTTTTACCATGAGTTCCTGCTACTGCAATGCCATGTTTAAATCGCATCAATTCTGCAAGCATTGCTGCACGAGGAATTACCGGGATCATTTGCTCGCGTGCTGCTAAAACTTCGGGATTCTCCATACCAACAGCTGAAGAACGAACCACAACATCCGCGCCATTTATATGTTCAGCTCTATGTCCTTTATATACAGGAATACCCAAAGATTTTAATCTTTGCACAGTACTACCTTCACCCACATCTGAACCCGTAATACGATAACCCTGGTTATGCAATACTTCAGCAATACCACACATACCAACACCACCAATCCCTACAAAATGTATTTGCTCTACACATCCCATCCTAGAAGATATAAATTGTCCTGAATGTCCCACAATTCCCCCTTATGCTGACAGTGGTCCTAAGCCAAGAGCCTGCCAACGATTTTCATGATCAATGCGCAATAATAACGCAATTACGACACAATTGATAACCATACTCGCGCCACCATAACTCATCAATGGCAAAGTTAATCCTTTTGTCGGTAGTAAACCCGAGTTAACACCCATATTAATTGCAGCTTGTAAACCCAACCAAAATGTCAAACCATATGCTGTGTACGATGCAAACATTCGCTCCTGAGCATGGGCATTGTATGCAATAGTCATTCCTCTAATAACAAGAATACTATAAAGAGTCATAACAATTAAAATGCCTACCAAACCTAATTCTTCAGCCAAAACAGCAAATAGAAAATCGGTATGAGCTTCTGGTAAATACAGTAATTTCTGAATACTCTCTCCCAAGCCTGAACCAACCCAGCCACCGCGACCAAACGCAATCAACGACTGAGTCAATTGATAACCGCTATTATATTGATCGGCCCAAGGATCTAGAAATGCAGTTAAACGAGCGACTCGATAAGGAGATGAAACTGCCAAACACGCTAGTGCTCCCATAACCACTAACATTAAACCTATATAATAACGTAATTTTACCCCAGCTAAAAACAGCATCGCCATAACAGTACCTGAAATCACAACAGTTGCACCAAAGTCGGGCTCAAGTAATAACAATACGGAAACCACAGCCAAGATCATCATAGGCTTAATGAAACCCAATATACTATTACTGACTGCATTTTGCTGTCGCACCAGATAACCGGAAAGATAAAAAATCATCGTCAACTTAGCCAGTTCAGATACTTGAATGCCTATAGGACCCAAGGCAAGCCAGCGTCTGCTACCATTGACCGCTCTGCCAATTCCTGGAACTAATACAAAGAGTAACATCAGCAAGCAAATCATTAGCATTGGCATGCTGATGCGTTCCCAGACACTGCTATCTGTTCTAATCACCACTAAAGCAATCATTAAGCCAGCAAATAAATAACATGCCTGGCGGATTAAAAAATGAAACGGTTGATGAAAATATTTGGTAGAAATCATAACTGAACTTGAAGCCACCATCATTAGTCCGATAATCATCAAACCAATAACTACGCTGATTAGCCACTTGTCATAAAGAGAAATAGGCTTACTAACAGGTTTGCCTCTTTGATTTACATGTCTTGGTCGCATCAATTTACAACCCACTTACAAAAGAAGCAAAAGCATCGCCTCGATGATTAAAATCACGAAACATATCAAAGCTAGCACAAGCAGGAGACAATAAAACAACATCCCCGGGTTTTGCCTGCATTTTAGCCACAGTGACGGCATTATCCAATGAGGAGGCACGGGTTATCGGAACTACTTCTGCTAAAGCAGCTTCTATTTTATCTGCATCTTCTCCAATTAAAACTATAGAACTTACAAAATCAGCAACGGACTGAACTAATTCTCTAAAATCAGCCCCTTTTCCTTGTCCACCAGCAATAAGTACAATTTTTCCTTGCATAGAACCTCCTATTCCATTAATAGCGGAGATAGTTGCACCAATATTCGTCCCTTTTGAATCATTTATCCAATCAACACCATCAAGAGTTCGCACCCATTGACAACGATGAGCTAAACCCGTAAAGGTAGTTAACACATCAATAATATTTTGATGTGGAATACCTGCCGCATCAGCTAAAGCACTTGCGGCAAGCGCATTCAACCAATTATGTACTCCCTTGATTAATACAGATTCTGCAGGTAAAAAGCAAGTAGTACCTTTTGCCAAAAATATTTGGCCCTCTTGAACAATCAAACCCCAATCGTTTTTTTCAGGAATATCTTTACCAAAAGAAGTACGCTCAACATCTATTTGGGGAACAGTATAGGGATCATCTCGATTAAATAATGCGACTTTTGCTCGATCATACACGCGATGCTTGGCTTGAACATATGCGTCTAGAGTATGATGTCTATCTAAATGATCAGGAGTCACATTCAGAATAGTCGCAACAACTGGAGCTAAAGAATAAGTCAAGTCCAATTGAAAACTCGACAACTCCAAAACCCATAAATCATATTGATGTTCATCATCGAGTATATCAAGAACAGGTGTTCCTATATTCCCAGCCACAGCAACTTTATAACCTGCTGATTTAGCCATTTCACCTACTAAAGTTGTGACTGTTGATTTCCCATTAGTTCCAGTAATTGCAATGACCGGGGCATGGATTTCACGTGCCAGACATTCTATGTCACCATAAACTGCAATTCCTTTTTGCCTGGCTTGCTTTAAAAGAGGAATATCCAAAGACAAGCCTGGACTTGTAATAATATCAGTCAACTTGTTAAGTATTTCATCAGGAATATGTTGCGTATAAACAGGCACATTCGGAAATTCTTTGACAAACTCCCTAATACCTAATGCTTGTTCACGAGTATCAAAAGCTAGGAATGATTTATTGGTTCTATCTAGATATCGTGCTACCGATAAACCGGTTTTACCCAAACCTGCAACTAAATACAAAGGAGGATTCATGAATGCACCTTCCTATCGAAGTTTTAAAGTGGCTAATCCGCATAACACAAATACAACTGTAATAATCCAGAATCTAACAATTATTTTAGGCTCTGACCATCCTTTTAATTCAAAATGATGGTGCAAGGGAGCCATACGAAATAAACGTTTTCCATGAGTGTATTTAAAATAACTTACCTGCAAAATGACTGAAATTGTCTCAATAACAAACAAACCACCCATCACTAGTAAAACCAGCTCTTCTCTTATCACCACAGCAACAATCCCAAGCGCTGCGCCCAAAGCTAAAGATCCTACATCACCCATAAATACTTGTGCTGGATAGCTATTATACCAAAGAAATCCCAGTCCTGCGCCAACAATTGAAGAGCAAAAAATCGTTAATTCGCCTGTATTAGGCACAAAAGGAATGGCTAAATAATGTGCATGGACTGCATTACTCGAAGCATAAGCAAAAATTCCTAAGGCGCCAGCAACCATGACTATGGGCATAATTGCCAAACCATCAAGCCCATCAGTTAAATTTACTGCATTTGAACTTCCTACAATCACAAAATAACCTAGAATTGGAAAGAAAATACCTAAACCAAGCGTCAAGGATTTAAAAAAAGGTAAAGTCAATTGAGTATGTACAGGTAAAGTAGCGTTCATAAATAAATAAATTACAGCGATCAAAGCAATTGCTGATTGCCAAAAGTATTTCCATCTCGCAGGTAACCCTTTACTATTTTTTAATACCAATTTGCGATAATCGTCTACCCAGCCTACAACACCATAACCCAGGGTAACTAAGAGGACAAGCCACAAAGCCGGCTGTTGTAAATCGCCCCATAGCAAACAACTGACAGTAATTGCTAACAAAATCAAAATACCGCCCATGGTCGGTGTGCCTGCTTTTGATAAATGTGATTGAGGTCCATCATCTCGCACCATCTGGCCTATTTGCAAACCACGCAACCAGCGAATCATAACAGGACCACATAACAGTCCTACTATAAGTGCGGTTAAAGCAGCTAAAATGGATCTAAAAGTTAGGTATTGAAAAACTCGTAACGCATGATATTGTCCTTGAAATAACTGCGTTAGCCAGTAGAGCATGATTGTTCCTCTTGTTAATTAGCGCCCAACAGGTCAATGGGCCAAAAATCGGCCAAGCATACCATAAATGTACATACCATTCAGCACACTATAAAAAAAATTCTCTATTTTTTACTCAAGCCAACTTTTTCACCAAACTTCAAAATTTCCTGTCTAAATTCAGGAGTTTTACAGGAGCTCACTCACAATTTTTTCCATAGCACTGGAGCGTGAGCCTTTAACCAAAACCACGGTATCAGGAGACAACTTCTCAACCAAATTCTGTACTAACTGCTCCTGATTGGCAAAATGTTTGCCTCCGTCGCCGAATGCCTCAGCAGCTAATTTGCTTTTAACACCACAACTAAGCAACATATCAACTCCCAATCGACGTGCGGCAAATCCGACCTCCTGATGGTGTTGGGTAGCCCAAGTGCCTAACTCCCCCATATCCCCAAAAACAAAGATCTTTTTCCGTCATCATTTACCACTGCAACTCCTGCAGTTGATAAACCTTGATGTATTTCTCCTTTGGCACGAGCCACACCATCTATGGAGCCAAAACCTTCCACATGTGCAGGGGCGATATTATTAATCAATGTGACATCAGGATGAACGATTGCAACGGTATGGGCAATTTCTCCCGGATGATTTGCGCCCAGTTCAAAAACTGCATAACGATGTTGATTGTTCAATTGTAAAACACTTAAGGGAGCCCCAATATGATTATTGAAGTTACCTTTAGTAGCATGCGAAGGAAATGGTAAAATGGTTGCAATCATTTCTTTTGTAGTAGTTTTCCCGTTTGATCCCGTCAACGCAATGATAGGACAATTTATATCATGTCGGTGTGCAGCTGCTATTTTTGCCAAAGCTTGCACTGGATCCGAGACGACAAACTGAGGCATACATACCCCTGAGACTGCATGACTAACCACGGCAGCAACAGCTCCTCGTTCTTCTGCTTCCTTTATAAAATCATGCCCATCAAAACGCTCACCACAAATGGCAATAAATAAACTTCCTGATTTGAGTTCACGACTATCAGTACAAATGCCAGTAAGTTCAGTATTGATCTGGACTGGCTGGGAAAGTAGTGCGGCAACAGTATTTAGATTCATAAAATAACCTGAGGCTGGTTAAGTTGTAATAAACTATGATAACGAGCAATACGCTCTTCGGTCAAAGGCTTACGCTGATCATCTAGCAAATGTGCGTCTAAACCTTCTCTTAATTGTTTTGCAGTCTCCAACATCACCGCAAATCGTTCTGTATCAATACCGGGGTTTTTTGATAAGTGCATATACAAGCAGAGGCCACGCACACTAAATGCGCCAATATTTTGCAAATCAAAAATTCCTGTAGCAGTGGCTGCTGCCAAGCTGCATAAAACTGGCCCCTGACCGTTAGAAAATTGATGGCGATGAAATAAATGTCCCTCTCCAAAACGCAAACCCGCTGCTAAAACTGTTTGTAACAATTCATACCCAGCAAATTGTCTGTTTTCTTTTGCAAGCAAAAACAACATCAAAGTGGCAGGTGTATCCGTTTTTGGCAAGGATTCAACTTCTATCCTTGGCGCCAATTTTGGTTCTATTTTTAATTCAATTTCATTTTCATCATACTCAGGCATAAGGCGCGGTTGCGAAGATTTTACAGTAGGCTTTTCAAATACTTGCAAATCTTCTTCATCGTCTATTTTAATATCCTGTTCAGAAACAACATTGATTTTACGTACCGCAATAATATCGTCATTATAACTTTGCATACTATGCGAATTTTTTTCTGTCACTCCCATAGTGGGTTGATGACGTTCCGGATTTAAGCTCTGTCTTCGAGCTTTCATTAAGCGCCCAATTGCTACAATAACTACAATTAACAACAGGACATTAAGAATTAAGCTCCAATTTGCCTGCATTATTTTACTCCATAGCCAAAGCTTGTGTTACATCAACCGCAACCAAGCGAGATACCCCAGGTTCACGCATGGTTACCCCAATCAAATGATCTGCTAATTCCATTGTAACCTTATTATGTGTAATAAAAAGAAATTGCACAAATTGTGACATTTCTTTTACTAAAGCGCAAAAACGTCCTACATTTACATCGTCTAAAGGTGCATCTACTTCATCTAGCATACAAAATGGTGAAGGATTTAACTGAAAAATAGCAAACACTAATGCTACAGCAGTCATTGCCTTCTCTCCCCCAGATAACAAATGAATAGTACTGTTTCGTTTTCCAGGAGGTTGTGCCATTACTACAATACCAGCTTCTAACAGATTATCACAAGTCAATTCGAGTTGCGCCCTTCCACCACCAAACAAACGAGGGAAAAGTGCTTTAAACGAAGTATTCACTTCAGTAAACGTATTTTCCAAACGCAATCTGGTTTCTTTATCCATCTTTTCGATGGCCGTTTCCAGAGTTGTCAAAGCTTGACATAGATCCTCATGTTGCTCATCCAAATACAATTTACGCTGCTGTTCCGTAGAAAACTCTTCAATAGCTGCGAGGTTGATAGCTCCCAGTCGCTTGATTTTTTCAGAAAGAATAATTAATTCATCTTCCCGGATATTTTGTGTTATACCACTAGGTATTTGCTCCAGTAAAACCTGTGCCTGTAATCCCAACTCATCTAATGACTCCTGCACGGAACTAGCGCGCACCACTAAAGCTTGCTCTTCCATGCGAATCTGGCCAATTACTTCTTGTATTCGTTTCACTTCAACATCACAGTTTAGAATATTTTTCTCACACTCTTCAAGTTCCATTCTCAGTTGTGACAATTGTTCTCGACTCAGAGTTAATTTCATTTCTACTTCATTATGTTTTTGCAACTGTTGAGCCAATTGCTCTTTAAGTTCTGACCCTGGATTTTCTGTTTCTAAGCAACGAAGTGCTAGCTGATCCAAGCGATCTTGCAGAATATTGAGACGACTCTGTTCTCTCTGAATACGTTCATCGAGTTGGTGTATTTTGTTTTTTTCCCTATCATATTCCAGTTCCGCTTGATGCAATCGCACCCGCGTTTCTTCTACCTGTTTCTTGTTCTGTGCCAAAATTTCCAGCCATTCATGCTTTTGGTGTAGGCATTGTGCTTGGCATTGCTCATGATCCTGACATTGTTCGCTTAAAAGCTGCAATTGATCTTGTATAGTACATTGCTCTGCTATGGTTTCTTCCAAACTTATTTGTAATTCTTCACATTCAAAAGATAAAATAGTGGCTTGTTTTTCGGCATGGACAATTGCTTGTTCATTGGTACTCAAGGCTACACTATTGCTTCCTACTGCTTCATTACTTGTATTGACATTCAGTTGCTGTAATTCATTTTCCTTTAAGTTTTTTTGTAATAGTTGATGGATATGATCCCGTTCCTTTCTTAAAACTTCTATTTTTTGTTGCAACTCTTGCACAACCAAAGACAAATCAGCAATTTTCTGTTGTCGAGCAAGTAAACCAAGGTCCTCCTGTTCCATTGAGTTAGCAAATTTTACCCAGCCTTGGCCTAACCAAAAGCCATCGGGAGTAACAATGGATTCATGCTCTTCCAATTCTGACAACCAACTCAAGGCTTCATCAAAATGTTCCGCAGCATAAATACTTTCTAAAGGAAATATATTCGCAGGAATGTCTCCCTGAATCTTATCAATAAGAAGAGGATGTAATTTAGATTTGCCTATTAACTTTCTCATAGTAACAACCGTTTCACCTTGTCGTTCACAAAGTTCTCGTTGTGACCATAATTCGTCGAAAGTTTCCAGAACATAAGCGTGCAATGTGTTATTTAATACGCGCTCACAAGCCGATTGCCATTTAGGCTCAACCTGTAATACATCCATCAACCTTGGTTTTTCAGACCATTCTTCGATCCCTTTTTTGTTATTTTGCATGCTTTGTCTTGCAGCCCGCTGTGCTGCCATCAATGCAGCATACTCACTGTTTGTATGATGAAAATCATCTTGCAATACATGTAACTGATGTTCTATTTCTTGTAATTTGCTTCTTAGTTGCTCAGTATTATCCAAACTTTGTTTTAATTGAAATGCATCAAATTCTTGATCTGCTATTAACTTAATCCTTTGCTCTTCCAAATTTTTTTTAATCTGCTGTAAATCAATTAAAGAAATAGTTTCTTGTTCTGACAGAAGTTTTTCTAACCTTAACAGTGTTTGCTGATGTTTCTCTTGCAAATGTTGTGAATTGAGCTGTGCAATTTGAAACTCTCTTTTCAAATTATTGCTTTGGGTCTGTACCTCTTGCCAACGGAGCTCCCATTGTGTCTGCTCTTTTTGCTTATCTTGCCAATTCACTTCCTGGACTTGAAATATAGCTTTTAATTGTTCTAACTGCTCTTGTAAATTTTGAGCGTTTTGCTGACAGTTGAATAATTCTTCTTTATCGTGCTTAAGCTGTTTTTCAGCAACTTGCCAATCTTCTTGCATTTGCTGCCGGTCCTGTTCCAAACGCTTTTTTTCACGTGCTTGTTGTTGTATTGTTTCTTCCAAACGTGCAATTTCGGTACCTAACAGGTAAAAATTTGCTTGAATTTTTTGGGTGTGATCATCCACATCATGCAAAGTTTCGTTAAGAATAACTCGTTCTTTATTCCCTTTAGCTAAAGCACTTTGTTGTTGTTCATAACTCAGCGCTAACTCTTGTAACTGATGTTGTTTTATCTCTTGTTGAACAATAAAATCCTGCCACTTTAGCGCCAGGATTTCCGCACGACATAACTGTTCTTCATCTTTGAGAATAAGGTAACGTTCTGCTGATTTTGCCTGACGCTCTAAACGTTGCAATTGTTTTTCCAACTCATCCCTGATGTCTGCAACACGGGTCAAATTATCACGCGTGTGAGCAATACGCTGTAAAGTCTCACGTCGGCGTTCTTTATATTTGGACACTCCTGCAGCTTCCTCAAGAAAAACTCTTAGATCATCGGGTTTGGCTTCAATCAGTTGTGAAATAGTCCCCTGCCCAATAATTGAGTACCCTCGAGTTCCTGCCCCAGTACCAAGAAAAATATCAGTAATGTCTTTGCGTCGACATCGGCTGCCATTAAGATAATAAGAGGAATCGCCATCGCGGGTAACCACTCGCTTTACTGCAATTTCTCCATAACTGGCAAAAGAACCCGTTAAACGTCCAAGACTATTATCAAAAATTAGTTCCACTGAGGCCTGACCAACCGATTTACGATTAGAAGATCCATTAAAAATAACATCGGTCATGGATTCACCACGCAAATTTTTTGCAGAACTTTCTCCCATAACCCAACGTACCGCATCAATAATGTTGGATTTTCCACAGCCATTGGGCCCAACAACCGCAACCAATTGACTGGCAAAATGAACTATGGTGGGCTCAACAAAAGACTTAAAACCAGATAATTTTAATTGCTTCAAATGCATAAGAGTGGCAATTTCCACAGAGTAAAAAAGTATTATACTGGCTATCCATATAAGCACAATAAAGAAAGGAGTTTGACAAAAACATGGCGCACGATATAATTGTGCCTATTTAGTATAAACTGGGCATTTTATGAAACATTTATTTAAAAGAGCATCACTTGCGATAATTATTCTAAGTACTACTTTTCTTTTTTCAACTCCAATTTTTTCAGACCCACCAAATCTGACTTTAGTAAAAAAAGAGCTTAAAAACTATCATGATTCAGGTCTATATCAACAACAGTTAACGCAAGTCATTCAAAAAGCAAAAACATATATTGATGCACAGGCGGCAATGAATCAAAAAGAAAAACAACACAAAAAACTTGCCATTGTTTTAGATATTGATGAAACCAGCTTGTCCAATTACAAGTATATAATTCAGCGGGATTTTGGTGGCACTAAAGAAAATTTTCACAAAGATATTTTAGATGCTAATGCTCCAGCCATTGAGCCAATGCTCGCTTTATATAAAAATGCCTTACAACATGGAGTCAAAGTTTTTTTTGTTACTGGAAGAAATGAAACCGAACGCAGTGCAACAGAAAAAAACTTAATTAAGGCAGGTTATACCAAATGGACAGGACTTTATTTACGCCCCCAAAATTATTCTTCCAAATCCATTATTCCATTTAAGTCAAAAGCACGAAAAAGGATCTCCGAAAAAGGCTACACCATTGTAGCATCCATAGGGGATCAATACAGTGACCTTAAAGGAGGCTACGCTAAAAAAGTATTTAAGCTACCTAACCCTTATTATTATTTACCCTAGAAATAAAAGATCAGAAGCTGGCGACAGCATAGTTTTCAGCTTCTTCTTTAACATCCATCAATTTCCGTGATAAACCCTGGCGCTGACCAGATTCGATAGTAGGACCTGCAAAGAAAGTTAATCCTAGCCCGCTTACAGCAAATAAGGAGGAGGTCACTCCGCAAACAATTTCTGCTTCAAGTAAACTAAGACCCAAAGTAGCCCCCCAAACGCTTAATATAGAACTAGAACCAAAAGTAGCCAAAAATCCTGCCATACTCGCACCGATAAGCAACACACCTAATACGCTGAGTAAACCACCTAAAACTGGATTACCAACAGAAGTACTTCCTGAAGCAAAATCAGCGATATGAGCTAAACTATTGATTGCTTGTTGGTTATTGGGATTATTGAAAACCTCAGCCAAAATACGTACCGTCCGTCCATAAAAGTGATAATCAATATTTTCTTTTTTCTGCTTTTTCATTTTTATTTCTGCATCAATTAACTTTGCTGCATCAAAAACGTGATGTTGTAAACTAGTATTTATCTTCAAAGAATCCTGAGTAAAAAAAGCCAACCCATTATTCAGCATTTGTTCCTCTATGGCAGATAAATTCTGTTCGGAAATTGCGAAATATTCTGGTGTTGTATTTTTATTTGATTGAAACCAAGCACTGGCACTAAAATTTGTTTGCAGATGATCAGGCAAATCACCCTCTTCAAGAATATGTGAGCTCTCAACAAGCTCTCCTAAAATTGTTTCAAAAGAAGCATCTTTTTGCTCTTGTTTTACTCTGTGATACAAATTCCATAAAAAACCACTTAATCGCAAATAATTTTGTCGATGTATTATATTTAAGTATTCTGGAACATACTCTGTAGGGTAAGTGAGCATTATATTTAGTCCATATCGTACAGCAATCAAGCTAATGCGCACTTGCGAAGAAAGTCCAATAAGATGTTTGTCTTCATAATCAGTAAATGCTTTTACAAGTTTGTTTATCAAAGCATTCACTGATTCAGCAGGACTATCATTAATAGTTTGCAAAAATAAGCGCGCAGCAGGTATATGTTTCGTTAACCATGTTTGACGAGCATACAATTGACTTAGTGTAACCTGTATATTATTGCGTACTGTTTCATAGGGTTCCATTTTACTCAGGATCATAGCTCGCTGTAGTTGTAAGCGATTTAACTCAGACAGCAAACTTTCTATAACACCCTTAATTACCTCATCATCATAATGATGCAGGTCTTGAGTAGCACCAAAATTCGCAGTATAAAGCTGCGTGTTTGCTGATGAAATAAGTAAATCAATGGAATTTAAGTGCTCATTGTAGGGTTTGAGCAGTGAATTCTGCTCTTCAATTAATCGCTCATTTTCTAATATTTGCTGCTCATAAAATGGTAATTCTAATTCCCATGATGACACATTGACATTACTATAAACTACAGGATTAACAGAAGGCATAATAGTTCTCACAAATTATAGCGTTCGACATCAGCAAGGGTATAAAATATCAATAAAATATGAAAAAGTACAAAAAACTTTAAAGGACATATACGCCAATGAGCTCCACAATATCGTTTCGCTCTTATTTTTTACCGCTTATCCTACTGTTTTCAATTGTACTTGGAGGTCTAACCGGCTATTTTTTTGGTGACGCTTCTCCCTACTTGAAACCTTTTGGTGAAATTTTTCTTAATTTAATTTTTACAGCCATTGTCCCTTTAATTTTTTTTAGCACCAGCTCCGCAATTACACGCGTCAGCTCCATGAGTAAACTGAGTAAAATCGCTTTTTATATGGCAATTGTTTTTCTATTTACTGGAATAATGGCGGCAATTTATACCCTCGTTATCGTAAGTATATTTCCCCCAGCACAAGGTGCTCATTTCACCTTTACTGCTGCGGAAAAAACCTCCACTCGAAGTTTCTTTGATCAAATTCCTGAAATTTTTACAGTCCCTGAATTTAACCAATTACTTTCTCAACAGCATATTTTAGCCTTAATTATCTTTTCAATTCTGGTTGGTCTTGCTGCGGCAAATGCTAATGAAAAAGGAAAAATATTTATTGATTTTTTACATGCAGGAGAAGAAATCTTCATGCGTGTTTTCACTTTAATTATGTACTATGCGCCTATTGGTTTTTTTGCTTACTTTGCTGTGCTTGTTCATGATTTAGGGCCGCAATTAATGACTAATTATCTATATATTTCTATACTTTATTATGCATTTGGTTTAATTTATTTTATTCTTGCTTATACTTTATTTGCTTATATGGCAGGTAAAACTAAAGGAATTAAGGTATTTTGGGGCAATATTTTTCTACCAAGTGTTACGTCTGTTGCCACATGCAGTAGCGCTGCAAGTATTCCTGCTAATTTACTTGCCGCAAAAAAAATGCGAATTGCTCCTGAAATTTATGAAACGGTAATTCCATTAGGCACGATCATCCATAAAGACGGTTCAATAATGGGTGGAATTTTTAAAATTGCTTTTTTATTTGGTATTTTTCAGCTAAATTTTTCAGGAGCCAATGTATTGCTTCCAGCTTTGGGTATCTCCTTGCTAGTAGGTACTGTAATGGGTGCCATTCCAAGTGGAGGGATGCTTGGTGAATTACTCATATTAAGTGTATATGGATTTCCTCCCTCAGTTTTAATAGTAATAGCAGCAATAAGCATTATTATTGATCCACTTGCAACAATGCTTAATGTGACATGTAATACAGTGAGCAGCATGCTGATTGCACGTCTTGTGGAAGGAAAAAAATGGTTAAACAGACCGAGTTAATGTGAAATCTAAAGGATAAATTATGACACAATCACCTTATAAAAAATTATGGCGATCTCGCAAAGATAGTAAAATCGCAGGGATATGTGGGGGTTTAGGAGCTTATTTTGGTGTAGACCCAATATGGATAAGAATTATTTTTGTTATTTTTTTCATTCTGGGTGGGGCTGCATTTATCGCATACATCTTGTTATGGATACTCATTCCTTTAGAACCTGAAGATTGGCATGATGCAAATACAACTCCATAACACTTGATTGCTGGGTTGGAGTAGATCTGTAAGCCCAGCAATTCTACTCAAGAACTATGACATGCCTGGATTCTGCAGACAAGCCGCAGAGATCTTACATTGATACCGAAGCAATACATGTTGCCGTAAATACTTGATTAAAATCGAGGTTTCTTAAAGCGATAGTTCCATCTGATTTAGTGATCCTTTTAAACCCAAAACGACTTTCTTTTTCCTTTACTACCGGACATGTAACCTCAAATTGCGCTGAACCAATGCAATCAGCCATCCAAATTGGCACCGATGAAGCACTTGCTTTAATTCTCAGGTGAGAGTCTTCTTTTAAAGCTTCCAGCTTACAATCAAAGTTGTAAGTTACTCCGGGATAAATCGGGAGACTAGCCACATCAATTTTTGCTTCTTGGCCAGCTGGAACATTAATAGGTCCTAATTCAATTTGACTCCCATAAGACCACACAACAGTTGATGACAAAACACCTAAACCCAAAGTAGTAGCCACAACAAAAGATTTCATATCAACTCCCTGTACATTCGAAATCGAACAATCTAATCATTAACAATTAAATAGTCAAGACTCTGAAGACAAAAGCGATTGGTTATTATCTAACAATGGATAGAACGAATTGGTATTGGAGGGCGATTAAATATTTGAGCCTATCTAGGAGATTTTTTTTAATATATTGTCTCTAATTTCAAGGCATTTTTCGAGAATGCTATTTTTATCATATAATTCTTTAACGTTTTCATCATTGCTAACTTTTTCCAATAAATCTGCTATCGTGTCAAATTCAGAAACAATTAATTTTACATGTTCTTCAATATTTTTATGATAATGTTCTCTTTTACATAAAGTTCTTACAAAATTGAATTGATTTTTATACGGACTAATAACTTCAGACATGCTAGCAACAAGTAGTTTAAAATTTTTTAATTCAGGCTCTAATTTATTTAATAGATTTTTAACATCATCAAATGAATTTTCAAATTTCTGCTTTTCCATCATTTGTGCGGCCTTATGTCATTATCATTTTTAGTGGTAAGTTTTGTAAAAAATTCGGTAACCGCATTAGCAAACTTGTTTAAAGAAGTTATTAGAGTATTTAATAATCCAGGATTTTGAGTAGGTTGATCTTTGTTAACACTCCATTTTGTATCAGAAGATACCGTTTGATGACGAGGGTCGAGCTCACTAATTTGTTCCTTCACCTTGTCTAATTCTTTTCGCTTCTCTAGTATTTGTTCCGGGGTACCTTCTCTTTCTAAATTTTTACCAAGACTATTTGGGTCTTTAGGTGAATTCAACTGCTGCCATTCCGCAAATAATTTCTCTTTCTTTTTCTCCAGAACACTAAGATCATTTTCTTCTATTTTATGCTTATTTTTTGTGGTGATAGTCATAGACTCTATCCAATGTGTTATATATGCTATTAAATATAGGATCCTTAGCCATTTTTAGCAAATGTACATGAGCATTTTGAAGACATTTTTTGTACGCGATTGACCGTCACAGAGGGTTTGGAAAGAAGTCTAATGATTAAGTAGAGCGCCACGACATATGGCTGGCCCTACCACATAATTTAGAAAGAATTAACTTTGGGAATATCTTGATTTATTTCAGTGTAATCTAAAGAGCAAATACTCTTAGTTATGGCCGCAATAATTGCAAACTTTTGGAGTACTCCAAATTTTTTTTGCTCTCGCATTTGCAATAACTCATCTTCATCCAAAAAATCATTGAGTGGATGAACCTTCATACTTCCCTTATTATCTTTGTAGAGACACACAATTGATGTCTTATTCGCATGCAAATAAATAGTTGCAGGCTGAATTTTATCCTCGTTGAACTCATCGTCATTCAACCATTCGTGCTTTTCAAAAGTCAAAGGTTGAAAATCGCAACTGTCTCCCAAAGAATTAACATTATGTCGAAACACTTTCATTATATTCTTCAGTAACTCATTCACAAGTAATCCTGAGGTGGGCGTAATATCCTTCATTCCCATTTGATTTGTAGCAATATGACTAACGACCCCCGAAGAAAATAACAAGCCTAATCCAAGTAAGGGCCCACTTACAACGGTACCTATTGCTCCACTTGTTCCCATAACTCCATAATTTAACAGATAATTCATATATCGTCGGTGATTATTTCGTGGTGTAATGATTATCTTTATCTCATTCTCTTTAAGCTTACCCAAAACAAGTACTAAACCAATTAATAGTAAATTTATTTCTTTTAACTTATCTTCTCTTAAACGACCTGGTTTATTATTTTTGTTGAAATTATCAATTAAAATATCAAATTTTTGGATTATTTTTTCTAGAATTGCATGTTTTTTATAATCAATAGTATTTTTCTTATTTTCATCAACACAAGATTTTAATTGTTCTTGTTTTTTTCGTATTTTTTCAACTAGATTATTAATAGACTTTAATTGAGAATAACTAGCAAAGCGTGACTTTTCCCTTTTTGTAAACATTTAACCACTCCTTTTAGAAAACAACAGCGATTTTAAGAGTTACTGTAACTAGGGCACCATCAAATGGTCCGATAAATAATGTGTCAGATTTATTATATAAAATCAATAAGAATGAGGATGAAGACACTGATAATGCAGATTTTTACAATAAAAATCGACTGGATACTCAATCAATGCATTTTATTTTTCCTCAGACTATTCATTTTGAAAAAACAAGAATATTAAGTAAATTTCTTATGAAAATCATGTTTAGAACAGGTATTGAAATAGAGACCATATCATCTCTGAAGCCTACCTATTCTCTTTTTTGGCAAAAGAAATTAACCCATGTCATGGAATTGGTTATCAGTAAACTAAGCCCATTTGATATGATTTTTTATACGTTGGTGATTCATTTAAGCCAAATAGAATTTGAATATATCAAATTTAAACTTAAAGAATTAGACGAAAAAAACTCTAATAAAATGCGAACTCCTAGAGAAAATAGACAGATTCATATGGTTGAATCCCTGTCAGAGCAACATCACTCAATTCAGGATCAGTTTAAAACGCTTATTTTTCAACAAAGTATTGCAGACATTATTCAAAAATCAATTTTCAACTACTTAAAAAAAGAAAAAAACGACCTAGGACTTGGTTTTAATCAGTTTTCTTTGAGTGAAGATGATTTATTTCTATTAACTAATACTTTAAAAATTCAATACGATCAAATTATTCTAGCAATCTCTGATTATTATGAAAGGAAACAATCCAAACTCAAAAGAACATATAAAGAACAAGAAGCGTATTTAATGCCGAAAAGTAATCTATTGTATGAAAAAATAAAATTAGTAAGCCGCGAAGTGGAACTACTGGACTTAAAACATAAGTTAATTTCTCAATTTGAAATCATTGCTCAACAAAAGAAAATAAACGCCCAAGATCTAATTATTCCCTGTGCTAAGTATAAAGAGGAACTTACTCTTTTAGAAAATACTCTCCTCACTGACTATAAAGATTATTTGAAAAATAAAAAACAACTTTTCAAAGATAATCTCATGGTAACACTTACTGTTGAAAACCGAATAAAACTATTAAAAACTTTTCAAAATCAATTACATCAAGAATGTGATTTCCAGTTTATGGAAAATGAACCTATGGAGCATTTCGAACTCTCCAAGCTTTCTGGGAAGAAAGAAGAGATAAAAAAATTAATTAATTACAAAACAGAAGAGACAGATAAGACTATAAACGATAAAATAAATTTTGATTCACCTTTGGAAACACACCAAAAGTGGCTTATTAAGAATACCCTAACCCTAAAAAAAGATTGTAATCAAACGATTGAAACTATAAATCAGTCTTTTGAATGGATTCAAACTGTTTGCCAACAATTATCCTCATCTTCTTTACTTGATTTTGATGCTTATTCTATTGATCAATTATTAATTGAACACTTTAATCAACTTAAACCGCTTCCATCGTTAATTACTGAATATCCCAATATAATAAAAATTAATGAAAAAGAAGAAATCTATCTTTCATTAAATTAACACTCTGTACATGACAAAAAAACCTGTCATGCCCGCGCAGGCGGGCAACCATCCATCAAAATAATCCAATGCTCAAGTCGAACCACTGAGGATTGTTTTGCTCAATCAGGTTTATTTTCCATTGTCTGTTCCACTTCTTGATGCGTTTTTCTCTGGTTATTGCTTCATAAACATCGGAGTGAATTTCATAATAAACCAAACGATGAACATTATATTTCTTTGTAAATCCTTCAACCAAGCCTTCCTTGTGTTGGTGTAGTCGTTGTACAAGATTACTGGTAACACCAGTATAAAGGGTTCCATATGCCTTGCTGGCTAATATATAAACAAAATATTGCTTCTCTTCCATTATTCGTCCTGGTTGGTTGCTGAAATCCACTTTTCTTGCTGGATCACCATTATTTTTCCATAGGGTAATCCGCTGCAGTATGATAAATGATTAGGAGCCGGCAGGCGATAATGAGATAGGATTCAGAATTTTTAGTGCCTGTTGAAAATGAATGGTTTTATACGCCAAACGAACAATAGAATCGCACAGAAAATCAAGCCCATAACGAAACAAACTAATGGCGGGTCTGCCGTGTTTTTTAATCTTTATTGGTTTTTTATCATGCTGCCACTCTCCCGTACGGTGGGCCCATGAAATAGTGCATCAATATCAACCTGAAGTCCCTTGGCATTGGTGGTGTTCGTATTATTTTTAATTCTGATGTGAAACGGGATTTTTTCCTTCAATAACCATCCAAACCAGTCTTTTCCAACAAACTCCCTATCAGCTAATATCCCTTTAATACAATTTTTTCCAAAATGGTCAATGAATATGGATTCTGCGGTATCGTGATGATTGCTGCGCCTCACCGAACACAACACATGCCAATTTGCTTAAATTGACTGTACGCGTAGCAAGTAATGCAAGCAACATATTTACAAAACACGCCATTCTCGCCTTGTTCCAGCCAAAATACGTGTTTAAACTATTCTTCAACTCGCTGATACACTCCATATAACCTCCTTTTGGCGATCGAGATTATACGATTTTCACTGTATGTCAGCCAGTTATCTTATCTTGCTAACGTGCTAAACCGTAAATGGTTGCCCGCCTGCGCGGGCATGACAGATTTTTTTTTCATGTACAGAGAAATTAACAAGAAATATACCATCTCAAAGATTTTTGTTGCCCAAAAGTATGATTTGATTTACCTTCAAAATAGCTAAAGTCCTGATAAAGCAGCCGTTAACTCAATAAAGGATTTAATCATGCTCACCACAGAAATAAAAAAAACATTGAATGAACTACTGACTAAAGCAACATTACCTATAAAATCAAGTTTTCAAGCACCGCATGATTACCATAGCCTTAAACTACAAATTTTAGAACAAGAGCTTGAAGATGAAATAAACATATTAACAACGTTTCTATTAAATAATCCAAATACTTTCGCAGATGAATTTAAAATTCGGGCTAAGGAGCGTTCAAAACGAAACTCTGGCACTTCCTTATCTTTCATGGCTTTCCTAGAGGGTGCGTGTAATCAGCTCTACTGGGATATTGCTATACTTCTATTTAAACCGGCGACTTTAGCCGATATGCTTCACGTTTTAATGCCTGAAGTACATAAACAATTAGTTCTGAATTTTGAACTAAATTTATCTAAAAATCCCTCTAAAGAACAACAGGTAAAAGCCCTACTCAATCCCATCATTTTATTACAAAAAAAATCTCTTGATATGCTTGAATGTCCGTCAGATTTAAATGAGCTAGCACATTTTGTGCTTTATCAAGATATTATTTTTGACACCCGAAATATTGCTCGTTTTCCTTTCAAAATTCATCAACTGTTTTTTAAAATCTTAAAAAGCGAATACCCTTTTTTTGCCGAAAAGCTCTACCAGCATAATGATAGATTTAAAAAGTTGCATACACATTTATTATTAGTAAGTAATCAGGGGCAAACACCAGCAGAAGCTATTGAATTTTTTATTCAAGAAGCTCTTTTGGGTAGTGAAACTTTAACCGGTGACAGATATGCCAGCATTAAAGTCGAGGTTGCTTATACGGAATTGGTTGAATATGTTGAATTATGACCAGTATCACTTAAAGAATCATTATTCAAGCTTGAGGGTAAAAAGAGTTTGAGATCTGTCTGGAATGATTTAAAAAAAGGACATTGTATAGAAACAGCGGCAAAAGATCTGCAATCTATCTTAAACAACAAGTTGAATCAAAATATCTTATCAACACGGCCCCATGTCACTAAAGAGAAATTGCAAGAAATTACACGAGAATATAAAAAACACCCACTACTCACAATTGGTAACGAACAGACCTC
>JACPOX010000179.1:28295-29784 GCA_016191305.1 Legionella longbeachae
GACCTCTATTCTGCCCGAATACTATGTTGGCAAAAATTTATCGTTAATTGAGTTTAATACACATTATGATGCTATCAGTTTGTTATTATCCTTCCCGCCGGCCTGTTACAAGTTGTTGATTAGTTATACAACAATGATAGAAAAGTTGAATTTAATTTATAACTTAAGCAATATAATTGTAAATGATGTATTAAATGATGAACAATTAGTCGCGTTTGTTAATGCAATTATTGATACAGGAAATATAGGGGCATTAGCCTCAAGCACCAATCTACTTATCAAAGCGTGGCCCCTTCTTGAGAAAAAACAACAGCGTTTTATATTGGCGAGCAATTATCGAGATACTTTGCTTTTTAACATATCTATCCCATCAACATCACTCAAACGAATTTGGGAGTCTCTATCCATAGAGGAATGCTTGCACATTTTAACGAAAACAAATAAAGGTAATACTCTTCTACATAAAGTCCAAAATTCTGAACAATTAAAATTCTTTTTTCAATTTTTACCTGAAAAGGAATGGTTGAAGGTAATCTTGCAGAAAGATAAAAAAGATGGCAATACTGTGTTACACAGAACGGTTAACCACTTCGAATCACTGAAATTCTTTATAGAATCATTACCAGAAAAAGACTGTTTGATCGCTTTTAGGGAAATAAATAACAACGGCGATACCGTCTTACATAAAATACATAATCCAGTATGTTTGCAATTAATTCTAAAATATTACCCTGAAAATGAGCATTTGCAGGCCTTAAAAAAAACAAATTATATGGGTGATACAGTGTTGCATTCTGTTTCTGATATCCCTGAATGTATAAGGATTATTTTATCGTTCTATCCAAAGCATGAACATTGGTCAGCTTTGACAACAAAAAATGCATCGGGCCACACAACCATCCATAAAATAATTGAGTACCCCAGTATCTTAACAATCATTTTGCCCTATCTCTATGAGTCGGAGCACTCTAAAAATGAACGAATAACTGAACTTTGCAGTACAATTATCAAGACTGGTCGACTAAAAATTTTAGGTTCAATGATTGATTTATTAATTACGGCGTTACCTCTTCTTGATGAAATAGATAAAATTTGTATCATAAACAGTAATTATTTTAATCAAATATTGAATGAAGTAATTAAAAATCCAGTATCTTTAAAATGTATTTTAAATCTTTTATCTGAAAAAAAACGCCTTGCCATACTAAGAGAAACAGATAGCTATGGAAATACTCTCTTACATAACAGTGTTAATTACCCAGAATCATTAAGTATCCTGTTGCAATTAGTAGTTGAAATGGAAAATTCAAGGCTAATAAAAGAAAAAAATAAATTTGGTGAAACTATATTAGATTTGGCGGCAAAAAACTCGAAGTATTGTTTGAAAATTATTTGGCAATCTCTATCAGAATCCGAAAGAGAATGGGCATCAAAAGAAAAAGACAAGAATGAAATGCCTTTTTTTGCTTTTTTAGAAGAAAAATATTCT
>JACPOX010000210.1 GCA_016191305.1 Legionella longbeachae
GTATCAGATCGGTTCTGGATTAAATAATAAGATTGATTTCCTGTTTCATTTAAAATCAAATAATTTTGGTTATAACCGAATCCAGTCACTTCACATCCTCGTGGAAATGAGCTTTCAGCTTGTACCGAACTGATAAAAAATACAGAAAAAATAAGTGATTTATTAATATAGTGATAAATAGACATAAAGCCCCCAAATAAATAAAGTTTTGGGGGTTATTTTAATCATAAATAAAGCAATGTCTATCCTGTTGTAAAAAAATAGCTAGGGTAGAATATAGCTTTTGTTGAGATTTCTACTATTTCGGCCAAAATGAGCTGATTTTCTGTGCTCCGATGCTCACAAATCAGCTCATTTTGGCTCAGATTAGCGAAATATCAACAAAACCATAAGTATTCATAATGTCATTTCCATTTTTGTAATGCAAAAAAAATAATAGTTCTGCTTATTCTAATCTTTCTGAGCAGCAATTTTAGCTTTTATCATTGGAGAATATGTTCTATAAAAACTTAAAAATAAGTACATAACTACATAAGCCATGGATAGAGTTAGGAACACATGGTTTGTATTAGGATAACTAATAAGCAAACAGATAGAACTTATCGCATAAATAATTGAACAAAAATGCATAAGTATTTTTAATGATCTAGATTCTGTTAAATAATCAAGTCTAGAAGGATATACATATTTTACTGGTACAAAAATCAGTATGGAGAGTATAGTTAATAAGATGGCATTAGTTGTTGCAGTAGTATTAAAGATAAACATATAAAAAATACTGATATTCCAATAACATGGAAATCCCTTAAAAAAGTGATCGGGGGTTTTTGCATCAGACTGGCAAAATTGATAAGAAGAAGTAATCGTAATAGCAGCAATAAGGATTGCCGAGTATTGAGATGGAAGCATATCGGGTTTAACCAATAAGAAAAAACAAGGTGTAATAACATAATTCAAGTAATCAACAATATTATCGAGCAGAGCCCCATCTATTTTGGGTAAAACCTCCTTAATCTTGACTAATCGAGCAAAACTGCCGTCAAGGGCATCAATAACTACAGTAATAAGCATGAGCCAGAGTGCAAAAATATATTCGTGTTGGTACATCTTTACTAAAGAATAGACACCAATACACGCTGCACTTGCTGTAAATGCATGAACTGACCAAGCCGCTACATATTGTAATGGATGGAATTGAGGTTTACTTAAGTTCATCGATTATCCTAGAAAATGTTCAGTTTTTAAAAATGGATTTCAGAAGTATGTAAAACTGTACTAACATATTGATTTACTTTACTGTAGTTACTTTTGAAAGACCATAAATGTAAAATAGTACCAATAATCAAAAGTAGTCTGCAAGGAGAGTTAGTAACTTTAACCTTAAAAAAAGTTAACCTTGTAAGGAGAATGGATGATATGTTGAAATTTAGAGTTTTTTTAAGGTCTAATTAAATATACAGGGAAAATGCGTACATGAATATTCAAACTATAAATCCTTCAACCGAACAAATACTGCAAAACTATGAGTGTTTAAATGAGAAACAGATTAATGAAAAACTTAATCAAGGGCATGAAGCTTATTTAGAGTGGAAAAAAACTTCATTTAGCCAAAGAAAAACTTTGATGATAAAACTCGCCAAAATTCTGAAGGAAAATGTAGACGAGTTAGCTCAATTAATGTCATTAGAAATGGGGAAGCCAATCACTGCTGGTAAAGCTGAAATTAATAAATGCGCTTGGCTATGTGAATATTTTGCAGAGCAGGCTGAACATTATCTGGCACCCAAAGTGATTCAAACAGATATGAGAAAAGCCAAAGTCTGTTATCAACCATTAGGTATGGTTTTTGCTATCATGCCCTGGAATTTTCCATTCTGGCAGGTTTTTCGTTTCGCAGTGCCTGCACTTATGTCTGGAAATGCAGCTGTATTAAAGCATGCCCCTATTTCATCTGGTACTGGTAACAAAATAGAACAGTTATTTCTAAAAGCAGGATTTCCTCAGTACGTGTTTCAACATTTTATAGTCGATAATGCTGGAGCTGCAAAAATTATAGAACATCCCTCAGTTATAGCTGTTACATTGACCGGAAGTGGACGAGCCGGAAGTGATGTAGCAAGTCATGCAGGAAAATTTTTAAAGAAAACGGTGTTGGAACTGGGTGGAAATGATCCCTATCTGGTACTTGAAGATGCAGATCTTGATTTGGCAGCTCGATGTATTGTTAATTCAAGACTTCATAATTCTGGTCAAGTCTGTATTGCTGCCAAGCGTATCATTGTTCTAAAATCTGTTGAAAAAGAATTAGTTCAAAAGATTATTGAGCAAATTGCACTTTTTAAAATGGGGGATCCACTTAATCCTGAGACCAATCTTGGTCCCTTAGCTCGTTCAGATTTGCGTGACACCCTACATAAACAAGTAGAAAAATCACTGAAACAGGGTGCTAAATTATTGCTTGGTGGTATAATTCCTGAAGGTCAGGGATTTTATTACCCACCAACTCTGCTTACTAATGTAACACCGGGTATGACCGCTTTTGATGAAGAGTTATTTGGGCCCGTTATTGCTATTATACCGGTTAATAGTGAAAAAGAAGCCATTGCCTATGCAAATCAAAGTCAATATGGTTTAGGTTCCGCTGTATTTACGCGTGATTTGGATAGAGGGGAACATATTGCAACTTATGAAATAGAA
>JACPOX010000211.1 GCA_016191305.1 Legionella longbeachae
CTTTGGCGTTAAATTGTTTCCAATCAAAACTGTTTTGGAACTCTTCCTGACCTAACATACGATAAAATACAGATATCATTTTATGATCTGGAAAAAGTCCATTTTCTGCTAGTTTAGGATATGTCTTGGCTAGACTAAGTTTGAGTTGCTGGAAGTCATGATTATTGGGGAAAAATTTCTTGATATTGTTTTTTATATATTGCCCCAACAAGTAGCATTGAACACGATGAGCTAGTGGGCCATGTTGAGGTGGTGCGCCATCATCATATAATGGATGGCCCCCTTCAATTATTTTTAAAAATTTTTCTGCTGAGATTACACCGTCTTCTTTTTTTATAGTGACACATTCTGCAAAACCAGCTTCATGTTCAAAATCATCTAATATTTTTTTAAACGCTGTATCTAAAGGTTCCGTGGTATTTTGATCTAGGTTCTCTATTTCGGTTATAAGTTTTACTTTTAGATTGAATATTTCATTTATAATGTCTTTATTTTTTTCACAATCCAAAAATTCAAATCCAGCACGAACAAAAGCATTCCAGTCTTTTTTATATGCAGAATTACCTTTTATTGTAGGCATAATTCTGTAAACTGTATAAAATGAGGTATCATTTTTTTCATCTTCTAATTCTTTTTTAGCCTTTGCCTTGCTATAAGAAAAATAGTTATCTCTCAAATTTTGAATTAAAATGGATGTTTGCTTGGCTTCGGTCAATGATGCACGATAAGAATTAACTTCTATATTTAGACCATTTATTAGCCGGGAATACGTCATGCGCTGTTCCTTCTTAAATCATAATTCGCCTAAATTGTACCATAAATAAGTCAAGGGGTCATTAACTTATCCTGCCGCACTTTATATGGACAAGGTGACTGCATCTAAATTTCTATAAAATCATTAATTTGTATGATTTTTAAAGCTATATTTGCCACTTTAAGTGGAAAATAGCAGTATGAACGGTGTATTTGAAGAAATTTTTCTGAAATTCCAGACGTCTATGGATTTATGTTGAGTTGGGTGCGAAGAAGCAGTGACTGACATGTTCTTAAGCAAAATACATCCGCGTAATCTGTTTTTTGTGGTTGTTGAACAACTACGCCAAAATAGATAGAGCTATGACCGTATTGCAAAAACCATCATCGATAAATTTCAGAAGTTAAGAACAATTGTACTGTAAAGTTAATGTAAATGATCAATCAAATTGGTAGATATATTATCATTTATGGTAAAATTCAACCCATCTATTTGGAGGATAAAATGTCTACAACACTTGAAGAATTAAAAAAAATTATTAGTGAACAAGAAGCTGCTTTACTCATAAAAGCAAAACAACAGCAATTGAATCTTATGGAGCAACAAGCATTTGAAAAGCTTCAAATGCGGTTAATTGATGATGAAGGAATAGAAGAACTTCCTTCAGTAGACATATTACATAAAATACATAAACAACCTAATCCGTTTGAAATTCAAACAGCAAGAGATAAGTCAATTCAGATGCTATTTGCAAATTTTGCAAGAGAATTTGGTAAGGAAAATATACATAATAACAGTCTAGCTTTCATAGATGATGATGATGAGAATTCAAAAGCAAATACATTTTTTCAAAGCCAATCAAATCAAGGTTATGCATTCTTATTTAAACAGGTTGACAGTGACAATTACTCTTTTTCTAACGGCAAAGGTCAATATAAAATGGGGACTAAAGCAGATATTATTTTCTATTGTAAGCAGAACTTAATTGAACTACCTCAATCATTTAAGGAAAAGACTAACGAATCCCGTGAAATTTTATCCTCCAGTATCTAAGGTTTATAGAAACCTGCTCTTTATTAAAAGAGTAGGTTTCTATAAATACTATTCTTTCTGTAATGATTCCATAACAGCTCCTAAGAAGCGAGTAGCTTCTCCTCCTGTAACTGCTCTATGATCAAAACTAAGTGAGAGTGGGAGTATGTTATGAGCTTCAATTGTTCCTTGAGCATTAACAACTACTCCTTGATAAAGTCTGCCTACCGCTAAGATAGAAACCATAGGTGGAACAATAATAGGGCTTGCAAAGCGACCGGCAAATTTACCAAAGTTGGAAAGAGTGATGGTTGCACCTTTCAGTTTGTCTGCTGTGATCTCACGATTGCTAACGGATTTTTTAAAATCATTGATCATTTTTCGTAGTTCAATATCCGAAAGTGTGCCTACATCGTGGATAACTGGTACAAATAAACCTTCGTCATTATCCATAGCCAAACCAAGATGTACCTGCTCAAAACATTGGCGCGCGCTATGTTTTGCGTCAAACCATGCATTTAATGCGGGTTCAGTTTTGGCGGCATGAATCAATGCTCGGATTAATCGAACAGTAATATCCGTTCCGGGTTTCCATGCAGTGATATCTGCCTCATCAAAGATGCTAACAGGAACAATTTCTGCATGAGATTGAACCATGCTATTGAGCATGGCGCGTCTTACACCGCGTAACGGCTCAAAACCTGTAGGAACTTGTGAATTTTTATCCGCTTGCGCTTGAACATCCTCTCGTGTTATGACGCCGAATTCCCCTGTTCCTTTAAGCACAGAAAGATCAACAGCTAATTTTTTAGCAAGTAATTTCACTGCAGGAGTTGTCTTGATACGATTTGTAGCCGATTGTTGCACTCCTATAGTAAAGGTATCTTCAGTGATTTCACTGCTCTCCTCCAAGTTACCTACTACGGTTCCTTTATCTGCTGGTTTGTCACTTGTTGATGCAAAAGCAACTAAGGGTTCACCTGTTTTAATTACATCTCCGGGTTTGCCATATAATTTACTTATTTTTCCAGTTTGAGGACAGGGGACATCAACTACTGCTTTGGCAGTTTCCATCGAAACCAAAGGTTGATCCGCTATTACTGCGTCTCCTTCCTTGACAAACCATTCATGAATTTCTGCATCTGGTAGACCTTCACCTAAATCAGGTAGATTGAAAATATTCATTATTACTCCATTATGCTCAAAACACTGTTTTTAATTCGTGCAACACTAGGTATGTATTGTTTTTCCAGCTGGAAATAGGGCATTACTGTATCATATCCGGTTACTCTTTGAACTGGAGCCATTAAATCAGTCATTGAGTTTTCCATAATCAATGCTGAAATCTCAGCGCCAACACCACAAGTTTTGGCTCCTTCATGAACAATCACACAACGTCCAGTTTTTTCAACTGAAGCCAGAATAGTTTCGATATCTAGTGGTTTGATTGTTGCAACATCAATGAGTTCACATGAAATACCTTCATAACCTAATTGTTTCGCTGCTTGTTGAGTTTCATGTAAACTTGCTCCCCAACTGATTAAAGTAACGTCTTCGCCTTGTTGCAAAGTAAAACATTTGCCTAATGGAAGTGCTACGCCATCATCTTCTACCGGTTGTTTCACTAATCTATAAATTCGTTTGGGTTCTAGAAAAATTACTGGATCAGGATTACGTAATGCCGCCAAGAGAAGACCATACGCACGTCGCGGTGATGATGGAATTACAACTTGTAATCCAGGTATATGGGCAAATAATGCTTCCGTACTTTCAGAATGATGTTCTGGAGCCCTGATTCCACCTCCAAAAGGAGCACGAAAAACAAGAGGACAATTTAAGCGTCCTCGGGTTCGGTTACGCATACGTGCCGCATGAGAAATAATTTGGTTCATGGCTGGATAAATAAACCCCATGAATTGAAATTCTGCTACTGGTTTGAGACCCTGTATTGACATACCGATAGCTAAACCAGCAATCATAGACTCTGCCAAAGGTGTATCAAAAACTCTTTTTTCTCCAAAACGTTCTTGTAAGCCTGCTGTCGCACGAAACACCCCACCGTTTTTACCTACATCTTCTCCAAAAACGACCACGTTTTCATCGTGAGCTAATTCGTAAGCTAAGGCCTGAGTTACAGCCTCAATTAAAGTAATATCAGGCATGAGTTGCTTCCTCCATAGCGATTGCGCGTTGCTCTATCAAATATTCAGGCAGCTCCGCATAATGATAATCAAAAATGCTACTGATGGGTTGCGGTGTTGTACTCAGATATTCTGGTTGTTATTAACCACAAAAACCACTGGTAAATTCCACGTTCCCGCTACATTCATTGCCTCATAAAAATCACCCTCTGATGTTCCTCCTTCTCCAAGACAAACTACAGCAACACGTGGCTGATTTCTGTATTGAAAAGCAAAGGCTACGCCTGCAGCATGCAAACATTGCGATGCGATAGGAACGCAAATGGGTAAGTCTTCAGCATTAGCAGAAAACTGACTTCCTCGTTCGTCACCACCCCAGAAAGCAAGGATTTCAGACATTTTAACACCGCGTTGCAACTGAGCAGCATAATCACGGTAATAGGGAACAAACACGTCTTCAGGACGCATCGCATGACCAATAGCTGCAGAAATTGCTTCCTGGCCATTAATCGGTGCATAAGTTCCCATAATGCCTGTTCTTTGTAAAGCAATTGCTTTTTTATCAAAAGTGCGTGTAAGAACCATTATTTTATATAGCTCTTTTAGCGCGGAATGATCTTTGGCAAAAGTTGGTAGCTGACCTACCAACTTACCTTGTTCATTCAAATATTGTGTATATGTAATATCAAATTGAGCAACTGTTGCCATACAAGGCTCCTTGTCAATAAAACGTTTGCATAGCATACTCACAAATTAATTTAAAAACCAGTATCTTCAGGTAGAATGGGCGTAGTTTAAAGCGATAAACTACCAGAATATATTTATTAGATAGTAATTAATGAGGAATATTTTGAGTCAATCTAGATCGATGCTATTGAATTATGCTACTTCGCTACAAGAAAAATATCAAAAATTAAGTCATTTGCCAGGCTTTGTACTTCTTGAAAGTACAGATCGCTTACGTGGTCGTTATGATATTGTTAGTGCATATCCTTACGAATCGATTAAAATTTATCCAGACGATCCTGATCTATCTCAGTCATTAAAGAAAGTAAGTACTTGTTTATCTATCCAACCTTCAGTTAGCAATCTCCCATTCCAAGGCGGTGCAATAGGTTATATTTCATATGACCTGGGTGCTAGACTATTGGGAATCAATTCATGCATCCAACCAGAATTACTAAACATGCCTTTATTGGACCTCGGGCTGTATGATTGGGCAATCATTGTAGATCATCATCAAGAAACAGTTATTTTATTTGTTGCGAATACTCACCCTTCAACTCCACAAATTGTGGACGAAATATTGAACTTGTGGAACACTCCAATATCCACGCCTTATGATGCATTACTCAAAAGTGATTTTAAGCCTTTAATTACTCATCAAAGCTATACTGAGGCGTTTTCTTCTATTTATCAATCTTTAAAGGAGGGACGCAGCTATCAAGTAAATCTTACTCAACCTTTTCATGCAATTTATGAGGGCGATAGTTGGCAGATGGGAAATTATTCACGTCCCCCATAAAAGGGACAATCAAACGTTCTTGTGATCCCAATGAAGACAGGCAATTAAAACATGACTTATTTTCTTGTGAAAAAAACAGAGCAGAAAATGTAATGATAGTTGATTTGTTGAGAAATGATTTAGGTAAAATTGCGTATCCAGGATCGGTAAAAGTAACCAATTTATGTGAAGTCCAGAGCTATAATTCAGTACACCATTTAGTGAGCACAATAGAAGCTCAATGTTTATCAACCATCCATCCGGTTGATGCTTTTATGTCCTGTTTTCCAGGAGGCTCCATTACAGGAGCCCCTAAAATTGAATCCATGCGGATTATTCATGAACAAGAACCTTATGCACGAGGAATTTATTGCGGATCTATTGGCTATTTTTCGCGCCACGGACGTTTTGATACAAATATAGCTATTCGTACGGTGACAGCTAAAGATAATATTTTACATTTAGCTGCTGGTGGTGGCATAGTTATTGATTCAAATTGTGAAGATGAATACCGTGAATGTTTCATTAAAATAGCAGCGATTATTAATGGCCTTAAATGAATTGAAAAAAAAGTCGATAGTGAATTCTGCAGTTGTTGTTCTTTATGAACAATTGTCTGATTCATTAATTTTGACACGACGATGTAAACATCTTCGCTCTCATCCAGGGGAAATTTGTTTCCCAGGAGGGATGTGGGAAGAAGGAGATGACAATCTGTATGCTACGGCTTTAAGAGAACTAAATGAAGAATTAGGTATTAGTGCCGACAGATTGACCTTAATCAAAGAATTAAAAATTGAAAAAACGTTATTAGGCAACATAATTTATCCATGGTTTGTACATATTGAATCAGTAAATCCATACCAATTAAATATTGCCGAAGTAGAGCGTGTAATTTCCATTCCTATGCCACTAGTTCAAGATCCTCAAAATTATAGAGATTTGCAAGTTGAGAGAGATGGTCGCTCATTTATAATTTGTGAGTTTACAGGGAATAAAGATGGAGTTTGGGGGGCTACAGCTCGAATAATGAAACAGTTAATAAAGTAGCCCCTATTTTGTATTTACAGGTTATGAGGTAACAGCTGGATTTTTATCTTGCTTATTTGATAAAACTCCGTGTGTATCCTTGAGGGCACGACGAAGTATTTTGCCTACATTGGTTTTAGGAAGTTCGTTGTAAAATTCCACTACTTTGGGTACCTTGTATGCAGTTAAATGTTCACGACAATAGGAAATGATTTGTTCAGCAGTCAAATCAGGATCTTTTTTTACAATACACGCTTTAACGCGCTCCCCAGATTCTTGATCTAAGATACCAACGACACCAACTTCTAAAACACCTGGGTGCATTGCAATCACTTGTTCGACTTCGTTGGGATATACATTAAATCCGGAAACAAGCAACATATCTTTTTTTCGATCAACTAAATAAATAAAACCTTCTTCATCCATTTTGCCGATATCACCGGTTTTTAAATAACCACTCTGGGTAAATACTAAAGCGGTTTCATCAGGACGTTTCCAATATCCAGGTGTAACTTGGGGGCCTTTGATACATATTTCCCCACTAGTTCCAACAGGTACTTCGTGTTCATTATCATCAAGGATAATTACATCAGTTGAAGGGAGAGGTAAGCCTACGCTGCCATTGTATTCAATAAGATTCATGGGGTTCATGATGGCGGCAGGACTAGTTTCAGTTAAGCCGTACGCTTCTAATACAGGTGTTTTGGTTACTTCAAGCCATCTAATAGCCACACTTTTTTGAAGTGCCATGCCCCCGGCTAGAGAAACTTTTAATCTACTAAAATCAACTTCTTTAAAGTTAGGATTGTTCAGCAAACTGTTGAATAAAGTATTAACACCGGTTATGGCGGAGAAACGGATATTTTTGATTTCTTTGATAAAATGTGTCAAATCACGAGGATTAGTAATCAAAACATTTTTTGCACCTTGTTTTAAATAGGTCAAACAATTCGCTGTAAGAGAAAAAATATGATACAGAGGTATGGCAGTTACAATGACTTCTTCTCCGTTTAAACCTAAAGGTTTTATCCAGGCATCCGCTTGTAACACATTGGCGATCATGTTGCCATGAGTTAAAATGGCGCCTTTAGCTACACCAGTGGTACCTCCTGTGTATTGCAAAAATGCAATATCATCATGAGTCAGTTCAATGTGATGAAGGGTGGATTGTTTTCCCTCTAACAGAGCATAATTAAAAGTTACTGCATGAGGAATAATATAGGAAGGTACCATTTTTTTAACGTATTTAATTATAGAGTTTATAAAAATACGCTTTAAGGCAGGAAATAGATCGCCAATTTCTGTAACAATAACATGTTTCAATGAGGGAATGTTATTTAGTGCTTTTTCAACAGTTTTGGCAAAATTAGCAAGCACTATAATTACTTCAGCACCTGAATCATTCATTTGGTGAGTGACTTCATCTGCAGTATAGAGTGGATTCATATTAACAACCACATAACCTGCACGCATAATCCCAAATAGGGCTACAGGATATTGAAGAACGTTAGGAAGCATGATGGCTACGCGAGCTCCTTTATTCAGATTAAGCTGTTGGAGATATGCAGCAAAATCTCGACTTAACTCATTAAGTTCTTCAAAAGTAATACTACTTCCTAGGTTGGAATAAGAAGTTTTTTTAGCGTAATGACGGCAGGCTTCTTGAAACAAAGCCACGAGGGAAGAATATTGACTTGAGTCGATTTCATGGGGGACCCCTTTCTGATATTGTTCAAACCATCGTTTATCCACCTTATTATCCTTCTGTTATTGGTTTTCACATGTTAGTATAAACAAAAATTTTGGTTATGGATATCACAGTCATGAGTGAAAATACGGCACAAACTCAAGCATTTAAGTTAAAAGGTCGTCTTTATACATTTACAGTATTAAATGTATTACATACTGATCCGAAGGTTTTTTCCCAGCAACTGGAGGATACTGTTGCTAAAGCACCTAAATTATTTGAGCATACTCCTGTGGTTTTTGATTTGTCTAGTGTTGGGCAAATGGAGTTTGATTTGCAAAGTTTATTGCAGACCGCACGTGCACATGGGATGATTCCTGTAGCCATTCAAGGTGGAAGCTCGTACCATAATTCTTTGGCTCAATGCCAAGGGTTGGCTGTATTGCATGCCTCTTCAACTCAGGATAAGCCCATTATTGAACGCCCCGTTGATAATACTCACCATGAATCAAAAACCAAATTGCTTACGACTCCTGTACGTTCAGGTCAACAAGTGGTTGCAAAAGGAGCCGATCTTGTTGTTACCTCTTCAGTAAGTCATGGAGCGGAATTATTAGCGGATGGCTGTATTCATGTTTATGGTGCACTTAGAGGTAGGGCTTTGGCTGGAATGTCTGGAGATAAAGATGCTCGCATTTTTTGCCAATCTCTTGAAGCAGAATTGGTTTCTATTGCTGGATATTATCGTTTAAGCGATGCGATTGAATCTTATAATGGACCTTGTCAAATTTATTTATTAGACGAGCACATACATATTGAGCCTTTATGATAAATGCTGTTTTTATTTCAGATCTGCATTTGCATCCAGAGGATCAAGATATTCAAGAGCGATTTGAGAAATTTCTTGCATGGGCAAAACACTCTGTAAAAAATATTTATATTTTAGGTGATTTTTTCCATGTTTGGGCCGGCGATGACTCCATCAATGAGTGGAGTAATCAGATAGCTTGTCAATTAAATACATTAAAACGACAAGGGATTAATCTGTATTATATGCATGGGAATCGTGATTTTTTACTGGGTAAATATTTTGCCCAACGTGCAGACTGGACTATTTTATCGGAACCAAGCATCATTCAATTGGATGAGGAAAAAATACTTTTAGCGCATGGAGATCGTTATTGTACTAAAGATTTGGCCCATCAATGGTTCAGATTGTTAACCCGAAACAGATTTTTTTCAGGCCTTTTTTTAAGGTTACCTTTAAAATATCGAGAAAAATTGGTAAAGCAAGTGCGTCATCGTAGTCAGATGAGTCAAAACAAGTCTATCGAGAAAATGGATGTGGTTGCTCCCTCAGTGATTCAACATATGGTACATTATCAGGTAAGGCAACTAATTCATGGTCATACCCATAAGCCAGGTCTTACAACGTATCAGAATAATAATCAAGAATTAAAAAGATATGTACTAAGTGACTGGGATGACAGGCCGCATTTATTGTGTTATGATAATACAAAGGGCTTCTATTTTACCCATTTTTGATCTGTGGAGGCTGTAGCGATGGCTGATGAAAAAGAGAAGATGCAAGAAGAAATTGAAAAAGCGAATAAAGAAGCTTTTGATACACTGACTGAAAAGCGTAAAAAAGATTTTGACAATGAAACAGCAGCATACAGAGAAAAGTTAGCCGCTGAAAGACAAGTTGCATATGCTGCAGAAAGAGATAAATTAGCGAATAAAGATAAGTTCAGAGACCCACATAGTGGGCATGAAACGACTTACTGGGAAGATGTTCTAAAAAAAGCCGATGCAGCAATCAACGCAGAGCAGGCAGCTTATAATGACTGGCGTAATGCAATGACATCCTTGTTATCTATGTTCAGCCAATTGAATAAAGCGATGTCAATATCGATAGATAAGACTATTGGGATATTTACATTACCTGCTAAAGAATTTCTTAAAGAAAAACTTTGGCATAAAGGTGGTAATTTATTTGGAATATTGCCTTATCGTGGTTTTAAAGACTTTCTTCTGGATAAAATTAAAGGCGAACCCAAACTCGATTTACCTGCATTACAACAAAAGGTTCAATTTAAAGAAGGTAAAGTTGATATAGAAAAGTTAAAAATTGACAATAAGGATATAGAGGATCCATATCAAGAAAAACTTAATCAAACCTTTGAAATTTTGGTTAACACTTGGTTGCTTGAAAATGGTTATAAAAAAGGCTCTGAGGGAAAGCATTTTGATATCAATGGGATAGCGTTAGACAAAGAGAAGTTTGATGCATTAAATAAAAATCCCGACTCAAGTTTAACCCAGTTTT
>JACPOX010000212.1 GCA_016191305.1 Legionella longbeachae
AATTAAAGAATACTGTCTTTTCAAATAAACTAAATCCTGAAGGATTTTTTTTTACAAAAGAATCACAGCCATTGAATGATTATTCATTATCTATTAGACAAGCTCTTTTCAGCAATTCTGTGAAATCGCTTGATAAATATACTTCAAATAAAATACAGAAAAAATTGTATTCTACCAATATCATTGAAACAAAAAAGAATAAAAATTTAACTGAAACAAAAGCCATTACTTTAATACAGAAAGAGGGACTCAGCGGATTTTTATCGCTAACATCGGACCTTATGACCGAAAAATTGTGCCTAATATTTCTTTGCAGCCGAGATGGTTCATTATCTAAAATACCATTTGAAAAAAGGACACACACTGTTTGTTTGCAAGCTGTTATATTAGATGGTTTTGAATTAGGCGACGTTCCTCCCTTGGAGCGTTCAGATGAAATTATTCTGGCAGCAATGAATCAGAATGATGGTGTTTTTAAGTTATTATCTGATAATGAAAAGACAGAATCAGTTTATATTGTCAAAATCAATGCTAATCCAGAAATTATAAAAAAAATTCCGGTTGATAAAATAACTTTAAATATGGCAATCTCAGTAGTGCAAATCGATCCAACCTTAATCACAGAAATTCCAGCAATATTACAAAAAAAAGTCATTGAGAGTATTGGTTTTAAAAACATGCTCACATGTAATTATAATTCACTAAGTTTTTTGAATATAAATGATGATAAATTCAATGCAGCACGGGATGAATTATTATTAAACACTAAATATTTATTGGTTTCTGACCAAAATAGTTGCTATGAAGTCAAAGACGCTTGCCATTTTTATGCAAATCTACCGACTTATGCAAATCAAACAGTTCATGTATACAGTCATCGCATTAAAACAGTATTAGATGATTTACCAAAAAACACATCTCAATCTATTGAATTAGTTTTAATAGATCATACTACACCTAATTCAGAAGAAATTGCCGGACTAATGCCGCAAGAGATATCAAAATTGATAGCTGAATATCAGATCATCGATAGTGTTATACTTTTTGGATGCAACACAGCAAAAGTAAGAATTCTTAATCAAGAAAAAGCGATTGAACGTATCTCAAAAACAATGCAAATAAATAATGATGATTATGGACTCGTTTTATTATCAAAAAAACCGACTCAAGAAATAAGCACGGAGATTGTTGAACGAATCGGCATGAATAAGTGCTATATATTGACGAAAGAAAAATACTTACATGATTATCATTACTATTTAACCTTATTAGAATCAAAAGATAATAAAATTCAAGAAGAAAGTTTTCATCTAACAGAAGAGGATTTTAAATCAATAGAGAAATCCATGAATTCCGGAAAAATATTAGCTTTCCCAAAGAATGAAAATGAAAAATATTTTATACGAAATAAAACAAACCCCATGAAAAAAAATGAAGTCACCACGCTTTTTTATGCAACTTTGCCAGAAGGTCATGAAGTGCTTCATACACGCGCTATCATTGATAATAATGAATCAAATAAAATAGAAGACTCATTAATGAAAAAAGTATTTGATAAAATCAATGACAATCCAAACATTAAGCGTGATTTAAATCTGACAGGATATACAAAATCCATTTATCTTGATATACCGAAACAATCTGTTTTATGCCATAACGAAAGCCTTTATAAGTCAGATTATGAGAGTATGTTTTTCTTTTCAAAGCAAGATCCTATTGATCGTAAACGGTTGAAATCAGCGATTTCAAAGAAAAATCAAATAGATGAAAAAAATATGCAAGCTGAATCGACAGAATATGATGTAATTACCCTTGAGGTTAGAAAATAGAAAGGGATTTAAATTGAGCAAAATCATAGGTTATCTTCAGGTCCCTTCGTATGTAAAAAAGTAGGCTTTTCTTCATACGAAGGGACCTTACTAGCTAATTTGATATAATTTTGCTGAAAGGGTATTAATTCAAACCCTCCAAATCACAGCTAATTTTTAGCCATTCTTCTTCCGCTTGATTTAAGCTAGAGTGACTTTGGGAACGTTTTTGAATGAGTTGATTTAGCTTATTCTGTTGAGAGTTGTCTTCATATAAGCTTGTTTTCTTTTCTTTATAATCATTTGTCGAAGAGGTCGATGGATTTTCTTTGATTGGGTCTTTAGTTTGTAACCAAGCGTAATAATCATCTAGATCACCGTCAAAAGCTTGTACCTTTTGTTGATAAACCAGATAGAAATTATCAACACTTGTTTTAAGCATGTGACGATCATGAGAAATTAGAATTAAAGCCCCTTCATAGCTTTGTAAGGCAAATTCAATTGCAGAACGCATTCCAAGATCTAAATGGTTTGTTGGTTCATCAAGTAGAAGTAAATTCGGCTTGAGCCAAACCAATTTGGCTAGTGCTAAACGAGCTTTTTCACCACCCGAAAAATGATGAATTGCTTGGACTGCCATATCTCCTCTAAAGTTAAAACCTCCTAAAAAGTCACGAATGCTTTGTTCACGTTCATCCGGAGATAGCTTTTGTATTGTTTGTAAAGGGCTTAATTGACAATCCAGTTGTTCTAACTGATGTTGGGCATAATAGCCAATCTTTAAATGAGCCGAACGGTGAATTGTGCCATTGAGAGGGGGTAATGAGCCGGTCAAAGTTTTAATTAAAGTGGATTTACCTTCACCGTTTGGACCCAGTAAGGCGATTCTGTCGCCTGGACTTAGGGAGAGCTTTATTTTTTTTAGTGTAGGGTTCTGCTGATCATAGCCTGCATCAAGCATAGTGCATTGGATTAAAGGATTGCCAGCACGAGGACATGGAAAGAAATCAAAAGAAAAAGGAGAGTCTGCTTGAGCTGCTGCAATAATTTCCATTCTTTCTATGGCCTTAAGACGACCTTGTGCCTGTTTTGCTTTGGTTGCTTTTGCTTTAAAACGATTTACAAAAGACATCATATGGTTAATTTTATTTTGTTGTTTTTCATACATAGCTTGTTGTAATGCTAATTGTTGTGCATGAGTTTTTTCAAAACAACTATAATCTCCAGAGTAAAGAGTCATATTTTGTTTATCAATATGTAAAATATGAGTCACAAAAGCATCAAGAAATTCGCGGTCATGCGAAATGAGGATAATTGTGCTTGGACTTTGTTTTAAAAAACGCTCCAGCCAAAAAATGGCTTCCATATCCAAATGGTTGGTAGGCTCATCGAGTAAAAGCAAGTCAGCTGGCTTCATAAGACAACGAGCAAGACTTAAACGCATGCGCCAACCACCAGAAAAACTATTAACACAAGCTTGTTGTTGTGTGGCGCTAAACCCCAAGCCAGACATAATAGTAGCTGCTAGGGCAGGTTTGCTATAACCTCCTGTATGACTTAATTCTTCATGGCAGGACAATACTTCAGCATGATTGTCTGTTGCCTCAGCATTCTGTAATCTTTGATGAAGTTTGACATAGTCATCATCTCCCTCTAGGACAAAATTTAAGGCTTTTTCATCACTATCGGGCAATTGTTGGGATAAATGGCTAATACTAAGTTGTGGATTAATTAAAAACTCACCAGTATCAGGGGTCAATTTTCCTAATAAGAAATCAAATAGAGTGGATTTACCACAACCATTATGGCCAATAAGACCAATTTTTTGTTTTTCATATAAAGTTACATTGGCTTTATCCAGTAAAACTTTATTGCCGCGACTTAGTGTGATTTGACGAAGAGTAAGCATGATAAATCATTTGCCATAAATTAATTGCATGCATTTTAACATAAATCTAGGATCTGTTTACAATTCTATTGTTCCGGCCAAAATGCTCCGGACTAGCGAATTGTCAACAGACCTATTCAACTTGGCTCAGGCTCTATCGTTTTTTTCCTTGCTGATTGATATCGAGCTTGTTTTTCAATATCAATATAGCGATCTGTAGTTGCACTGGAACTATGGCCTGCGTCATCACGTACGTGTTCTCGAGG
>JACPOX010000151.1 GCA_016191305.1 Legionella longbeachae
CAGGCGGCACCATCTGCATATTGGGTATACGATAACCAATAACTCGCATTGGCATGCAACATAACCGCAAATGCTTTTCGTTGATTCCAACCTGGTGTTGTGCTTAATAAGTAAAATGCGCGATTATAAACACCACTTGTAAAATGCACATCTAAACCTTCGTAATATTCATCAGCACTGTCGATAGAACAAAATGTTCCCGGGGCTTTGCCATAACAGTCTTTACTGGGCCTGTCCATATAACGTAATGCTTCACCTTCCATTCGTAAAATTTCTCCACCAATCAACCAGGAGCTTTTTCCACCGCTAAAGTACTCTGCTGTTTGGGCGGCCATATCTGAAAATGATTCATTTATACCCCCTGATTGCCCCCAATAATCTAAATTAGAATGCTGTTGGGTAAAACCATGGCTGACTTCATGTGCACTAATACCTAATCCAGTTAATGGATAAAATTCTTTACCATCCCCAAAGGTCATTTCACTTCCATCCCAAAAGGCGTTATCTAATTTTGGAAAATGTACATTCATACGCAAAATCATTTCCGATCCATCAGGATTAATTAAAGCAGGTACGTTGTACCATGTTTTATATAATTTTTTTATTACTTGAGCTGCATACATTGCATCGTTCGCTGGTGAATAACCATCATTAATTTCATCAAAACTACCTGACCAATACACATCACCATGTGCTTCGTCAGGGGCAAAACAGGGATAACTCATTACCTCATTTGTGACAACCTTTTTTACAATCGTTTCATCATTTTGCAAATAACAGAGATCATCTACACGTGTGACTGAGTAAGAAGGTAAATTTTCTGCAGCACCATCATAAGTTAATTTGCCCATTTTGAGGTTGCCACCCAATCCGCCACCCTGGACCTGTTCTTGACGTTTGAGAGTTTTGATATCATTGCTGGATTGATAAATTTGAAACGTCACTGCATCGACTACATAAACAAATTTAGCGGGTAATACACCTTCTGCATAAGCTGGTACATCAAAACGAATTTCATAGGCCCAATGCGCTGTTTGATGATTATCTATAAAAACAATCATTTCTGTTTGATAATTTTTCACTTTCATTTGATTGCGTTGAGTTTGATGTGATAAATAATTTTCAATTATTTTATTGGTTACTTTTTTTATTTGATTCTTTTCAAAAATAAATTGTGGGGTTTTATCTAAATCAAGATTCAATTGTTGATACAACTCACCATTCATGCTTTGCTGTTGACTTGATTGAGTCAATAAAGCTAATAATGTTTCTTTTATAGCCATTTTGGCCGGTACATGAATAACTGCTTGGGCATTCTTGACCCGATACCCGCGAAAATATTCTTGCATGCGTATATGTGTCACCAGATTGTGATCAGTGTAACGATTAATCTCTTTAAGAAAAAAATCTGAGGACTTTTTTGATGCAGGTTGATTAATAAATGTTGATAAAATATTTGTTGGATAATCTTTTAAATCAAATAACTGTGCTGCGTAAAGAGGAGTGCCGAGTGTTAAAAAAAATGTAATGATTTTATATCGCATATTATTTCCTTATAATAATCCTTTAACGAAGGCATTCTATTTTAATGTTGTCGCTTTCGCAATTCCTTATATTAAACGAAATTCTTAGGGGGTGTGACAATCAATTGATCTATTGCTAACACCGAAGCGGCATGTATAGAATAGCTACAGTACCATTTCAATGGTTCCTCTTTAAATAACTCTCTTGGTTTTGAAAGAATTAAAAGAAATTTAGGGTCTAAATTCAAAATTAACACGTTTGGTGGTTATTCCACACCAATGGCATTCGGTTAAGGAACTTTCATGATATATTTTGACCATTTTTAATGGTTAGAGACGTATTATGTTGAAGGATGTAGGTAGTTATGGAAGATTTTTGGAGTCCCTACAAGCCACAATTGAAGAAATATGCTTGGATTTTGATAAAGTTTGGCAAACACGAAAACGGGTTATTACAACCCAATTTTTTGTAACTTTTATATTAAAGTTGGTTTTGAGCAAGAATAGCCAGGGTTATAAAATATTATTGAATGAACTTTGGGAAACGGTAGAATTTTCGAGGTTACAGCAACAACCAGTGAAATAAGTAACTTTAAAATCAATTTTAAAACTGTTTAGTGGTAGTCGGACGTAGCCTAGGAAAATTACTTTGTCCTGTTGGCAATGAAGATTTTGGCTTTTTAAGCAATATACTTAAGTGTATTTCAAGAGTGCGCCAGAAAATCAGACCCGGTCGTCACTCACCGAGACAATCAAGAAAGCCAATTAATAAATGGAAAAATAGCAGGGGTGTTAAAGTTACATATACTTAACCGAATGCCATTGCCTTTTATCCACCCCCAAAACAAGCATCAAGCGTCACCGCTCTGCTCTTCGGCAGCCAATGACCATAACTTTCTCCATGCCAACGCTTAGTTTCTTCCAATTTGGCTTCAACAATCGGTTTTGTAATGCCTTTACGCTCAATCCAAGCAGCACAGCGCTTTTTAATCTGGCCATAGGTAATCATTGCAGTATGAGCTTGTTCCTTAGATTTTCCATGATTTAAATAAAACATATAAATGCTGTAGTAAGTATGGCCTTGCATGAAAAAATGGCCTAGCTTATCAGTACCAAAATAATAGTCATACATATTAATGGTTGGTGCCAGTCCAATGACAAAAAGTGGGGATTGCGAGAAAACGAGCCAATAAACGGTTTTCCAAGGCCAGCTTTCTTTATAAGTTATGGGTTTAGCTTGATGAGGTAAACGATGCCAACGCAACCAACGTGGAAAACCCGGCCCTGTGTTTTTATAAATTAAATCAGCGAGATAGGCATCGTTACGGCGCGCTGCTAATTGAGATGCTGCATGCCGGCTATGCTCTGATTTTGGGAGAAGCATTTGAATTTCTGAATTGGTCTGAGCGATAACTTTTTCAAGTACCTCAAATAGTTTGTTACTTGCAAATGGCCCGATGTCTAGTAGCTCGCTTGGTGGAAGGGTAAATTGATCTGTTTCTTCTGCCTGAATTTCTTGTATCCCCAATATGCTAAACAATATAATTAAATAGAAGATCCTTGTACAAGCCATTGCATTTTTCACTTTCCTGAGTCGAATACGATATTAGAATACAAAATCTTGTCTGCTGTCTAGAAAAAAAATTTCTAATTTAGTTAAAAGCTTTTGGTGACAGAAAATGTGTCATGCACTTGTAAGTGGGGACCCATTTCTTTAATGGCAGCTCCACCCAATGTGGGCTGTCATGTACAGAGACATTTAATAGAGAACTAATTGTATTATCTAAGGTTTGTTTCTTCCATCAACAAAAAATTGTTTGATTAACGCCCCTGATGATCAAAATTCTTTAATATTGATCTTGACAAGATCACTATGGCCCATAATAATCCGTTTGTTTTTGGAAATCACTTTGCTGCAAGGATTGCCGGTTTTAACTAGGAAAAAAAATGAAAAATAAAATAGTTATGTTGGCACTAACTTCTTTATCCTTTACTTTAGCTCTCGATACTTATGCGGCTGAATACAGCATGAATGGTTTGTCACTAAGCTCATCATTAGGAGTTTTGTCGGGTAAGGCCCAAGAATTTGTTTATGACCCAGATACAGACGCTAAGCTGAGTCGGCTCGACTGGCGCATAAAAAATGCTGCCATAATAAATGGGGAATTGAATTACGATTTCCTATCTTGGCTAAGTATTAATGGAAGAGGCTGGACAACTTTAGCAAAAAATACAGCCCCCATGGATGATTATGACTGGTTAAACCCAGAACAAAAAAAATGGACTGATTGGTCACATCATGAAAACACTCAGCTTAAATATGCCAATGAATTGGATTTAAGCCTAAGAGCTTGGCTTTTACAAGACCAAAGTTATAAGTTAGGTGTGGCAGCAGGTTATCAATGGAATTCCTTTAGCTGGTTAGCAAAAGGAGGTTGTTATGAATATAACAATGGTAACGACACAGGTTGTTTTCCTAAAAATGAACTAGGTATTGGATATCAACAAAAGTTTCGTGCTCCTTATGTGGGTTTAGCAGGGAAATATTTTATCAATAATTTTGAGTTTAATGCTCTTGTAAAATTTAGTGATTGGGTTTCAGCACAAGATCATGATGAACATTATGCCCGCAATTTAACTTTCATTGAACGCGGAAAAAACTCCAGATATTATGCCGCAACGCTTAATACTGGTTACTATTTCACCCAGAACACAAAAGTTTTTGTTGAAGGCTCGTACAATCATTATTCTAATGGAAGAGCTGATACTGAAATAATCGATAATGATAGTGGAAGCCATCATTTTGACAGTAATGCAGCTGGTTTATCTAATCAAAACTATCTTGTTTCTGTTGGACTGAAATATCGTTTTTAGAATAATCGAAGTATATAGAATCGATGTCTTCTCAGCAGTTGATCCTAATCAACTGCTGGGTTTTGCATGGAAAAGAAAGTTTGTTTGTTGAAATATTAATCAATTTGTGGTTTAATAAATTGTGGGTCATTATGAACCACAACATAATTCAAATTCAAACTTAGGAGAATTATTATGCAAGAGAAAAAAAATCTTTCAAATCATCTGAATTCTTGTCCACATTCTAAAATGCTACAAAACAATACTAACCAGGACGGAGTTTATCCGAGCTGTCTTTTTACAGGCTAATTCTTTAAAAAAACATCCACCAAGTTCTCTTCAAGAAAAGCATCCTGCCACCAAGTTGCTGGAATCACTTAATTCGACGTTCCTTTCCAAGCATAAAACTGCCTCTCAATATAAAAGTAATGGGATCAACACCATTATCGTTTATCTTGGCAATGAATTGTCTTTATGGAAAAAAGAAAGTAATAATCAATACAAAAAAATGGATAGTTTGATAACACCATCGGAGGATGGAAGTTACACTCGCATCAAACAAATCAGTCATATTCCTTTAACTATCCAAGCTTTGCTAAAAGAATACATTCATGGGGGAATTGAGAAACAAGTATTTGAGATAGAAATTCAACGATTATTGCTTGATATTAAATCAGTTTTAAATGATTTAGATTTACTTTTTGGGCATGATGATTGTACAACGCAACGATGTATTTTAATGGATTTGATCAAATTACTTCCAGAACTTTTAAATGCAGTATCTGCTCAAGCAGCATATAAACAATACCAAATAGAATTGCATAAACTAAAACCTTTACTGGATAAAAATATTGAAGCTGCTGCTC
>JACPOX010000081.1 GCA_016191305.1 Legionella longbeachae
AACAGTGATCTGAATCCTTTTGATCGAAGAATTGATGTTCAAATCAGTCGACTTCGTCAGAAAATAGAAATTGATACTAAAAAACCTGCATTAATTAAAACCATTCGTAATGGCGGCTATATGTTTACTGCACAAGTTTTTACCATAAAAGAAATTGAGAACCATTAGAGTCTTTACTTCCATTTCTTACTTAGTTTAAACATCATCACACTTTTGATCGTGTTGTCTACAACTTTTAATACTTCAATGCGATAATTCGTTATAGTCAAACAGGATTCAGCTGGTGGTATATATCCAAGATATTCAATGATCAAACCACTTAGCGTTTTTGGACCTATTAAAGGGAGCTGCCAACCCATCAATCGGTTCAAGTGACGTAGTGTTAAGCTGGCATCCACAATAACTGATCCATCGCTCTGTGGTGTAATATCTCGGCTTAAAGCAGCCACATCAGTAGTAAACTCTCCGACAATTTCTTCCAGAATATCTTCCATAGTAACTAAGCCTTGAATGTTACCGTACTCATCCACTACAAAAGAACTCCTTCTCTTCATTTTTCTAAAATTTAATATCTGAATATTCAATGAAGTAGCTTCTGGAATATAATAAGGAGCATCCGCAGCCTTCAACAAACTATTAAGGTCTAACTTATTCTCTATAGCTAGATTTAATATATCACGCACATGAATCATACCCACTAAATTATCTATGGAATCACGATATAAAGGAAGGCGAGTATGTTGTGCCGTTTCAAGTTGCTCCAAAAGTTCTGACCAAGGTTGTTCTACATCAATTCCTATAATATCTGATTTAGGAATCATAATATCTTCTACAGTAGCCGTTTCGAGATCCAGTAAACTTATTAACATACTTTTATGCTCAACAGGCAAAAGCCCTCCCGCTTCATGAACCACTGAACGTAATTCCTCTCCGGTTAATGATTCTTTTTGAGCTTTATCAACTGAGACTCTAAATATTTTTAATACCCCATTGGAGAGGAAACTAATTATATAAACTAGGGGTGCGAAAATCCGTTGAAGAATGGTCAAAGACAATGAAGTCGCAAAAGCAACTTTTTGTGGATAAATCGCGGCAAATGTTTTCGGTATCATTTCAGAAAATACAAGAATTACTAAGGTTAAAAGAGCCGTAGCGATAGCTATCCCAGCATCCCCATATATACGCTGACCTATCAAAGTTGCTATTGTTGAAGCGAAAATATTAGCCAGAGTGTTACCTATCAACACAACACTTAATAACCGATCAGGTCGAGACAGGATCTGATTTACTCTTATAGCTTGTTTATTTTTATTTTTAACTAGGTGTTTTAGCTTATAGCGATTAATTGACATCATACCTATTTCAGTACCAGCAAAAAAAGCGGCAAGAATAATCAAAAATAACAATAGAATAAACAAACTAGACATATGGAGCTGCACCGAAATTCCTTAAGCTTTTATGACAGGAATTAAATTATCATATGGTTCTTAATAAAGCGAGTGATGGTAGTTACGCACTAATTTTATTATCAAGTTTAATAGTGTGTGTTAACAATCAAAATTGAGCTGCTTTGGTTTTTGAATGTATTTATTTAAAAATGATTTTGCCGCGCTCTAAGATTTAAGATTGCGGCAGAACTAAAGAACATACAAGGACTATTTTGTTTTATTATTAAACCGAGCTACGCTTGACATAATCTCTTCAAAAGCTGCTTCAGGATTAACCCAGCCATCAAGCTTGACCCATTTACCTTCTTCAAGATCTTTATAATGACTAAAAAAGTGTTCTAATGAATTTAATAGATGCTGTGGTAAATCTTCATATGATTTAATTGATTGATAAATTTTACTTAGTTTGTTGGTAGGAACCGCTAAAATCTTAGCATCAATTCCAGACTCATCTGTCATTTTTAACATTCCAACAGGACGACATGGGATGACAGAACCACTTACCAAAGGAACTGGGGTTATAACTAATACGTCAACAGGATCTCCATCGTCAGATAGCGTATTAGGCATATAGCCATAATTAGTGGGGTAAAACATTGGTGTTGTTAAAAATCGGTCAACGAACAACGCGCCAGATTCTTTATCTACTTCATACTTTACAGGTTCACTATGCATAGGGATTTCAATAATAACATTAATCTCATTTGGTATGTCTCGACCACTGCTAATCTTCATCAAACTCATTTATCACTCCCCTTTAATCGAATAAAAATATGTAATAACTTATTACGCTAAAGCTCCATTTTCTCAGAAAAGATCTATGTGCACATAGTAAATTACTAAATAAGACGGCTATTATGCGAAAAATCACGTCAAAAGGCAAAGAGAAGCTGTCGCAATATCAGCTAGGCAATGTATAATATATGTAATGTGTAAGATATATTTAAATTAATAATGAGATTGCTTATGGATTGCTTGTTTTGTAAAATTGCACAAAATGTAATATCTACATCAGTCGTTTTTGAAGATGATGAAATCATGTCTTTTCGTGATCTCAACCCTCAAGCACCTACTCATCTGCTGATCATACCTAAGAAACACATTGCTACAGTTAATGATACCAATGATGAGGACCAGGCCCTATTGGGAAAAATGATTTTAGGGGCAAAAAAAATTGCTCAAACTGAAGGAATTAGTAACGCGGGTTATAGATTAGTTTTCAATATTAATCCCAATGGCGGCCAAACAGTCTACCACATTCATTTACATTTATTGGGCGGACGTCATATGACTTGGCCGCCAGGTTAGGAATTATACTATGGAAAAACTATATAAAGATCTGCTATTACAATTAGGTGAAGATGTAACTCGTGAAGGATTGATAGATACTCCTACACGTGCAGCTAATGCCATGCGTTTTTTGACCAAAGGCTATAATGAAAGCTTGGATGACATTATTAATGATGCTTTATTTGATTCTGACATGAGTGAGATGGTCATAGTAAAAAATATTGAAATGTATTCCATGTGTGAACACCATTTACTGCCTTTTCTAGGTATCTGCCATATCGGATACATTCCAAATGGTAAAGTAATAGGATTATCGAAAATAGCACGAATAGTTGATTTTTTTGCTCGACGCCTACAAATTCAGGAACGCCTCACAACAGAAATAGCGAGTTGTCTAGAATCCATTACTGGAGCACTTGGTGTAGCTGTGGTGATTGAAGCAAAACATCTATGCATGATGATGCGTGGTGTTGAAAAGCAAAACTCTGTGATGACCACTTCAGTGATGCTTGGTGAACTGCGTACCAATCCTACCAGTAGATCAGAA
>JACPOX010000225.1 GCA_016191305.1 Legionella longbeachae
AAATGGAAATTCCTGTTAGCTCAGATAGGTTATGTGAGCTTGCAGCAAATCCTGCATGTGTTGCTATAGGGGAGACAGGGTTAGATTACTATCGGACGTCTACCGAGGAAGCACAAGAAATACAACGACATCGCTTTAGAGAGCATATAAAAGCGGCATTAAAAACTTCAAAACCGTTAATCATTCATACACGACAAGCAGCAGAAGATACCCTAGCATTAATGGCAGAAGAAAATGCACAACAGGTCGGTGGTGTCATGCATTGCTTTGCTGAAAGTTTAGATGTAGCACAACAAGCACATGATTTGAATTTTTTTATTTCATTTTCCGGTATTGTGACCTTTAAAAATGCAACATCTCTTCAGGCTGTTGCCCGAAAAAGACCTTTAGACAGAATACTTATTGAAACAGATTCTCCCTACTTAGCCCCAGTTCCTTATCGAGGGAAGCAGAATCAACCTGCCTATGTGAAGTTTGTGGCGGAAGCTATAGCGCAACTTCGGGGGATGCATTATGATGAAATAGCTGAAATTACTACGCAAAATTTTTATAATTGTTTTAAACAATCCATTTTTCCTCTTAACTAAATGGTAGTGAGTCGGGGCAGGAGCTAATAAATGGCTTTATATATAGGCTTAATGTCAGGCACAAGTATGGATGGTATTGATGCTGCGTTAGTTGATATGGCTAAAGATACTTTGATCCACGGAATCACAAAAAAATACAGTGATGACGTTAAAAATCGAATTGATACACTACTTTCTGGATCCGATTTAAGTCTTGCTTCTATATGCCAACTCAATACATTAATAGGAAAAGAGTTCGCTGGTGCTGTAAATGATTTATTACACGCAGTGAAATTGGCTCCTGGTGATATTCGTGCTATAGGCAGTCATGGCCAAACAGTATGTCATAATACCAATAGCAGTCTACCTTATACCTTACAGCTAGGCTGTGGTCATACCATATCATCATTAACTGGTATCACTGTGGTTGCAGATTTTAGAACTCGAGATTTGGTCAATGGTGGACAGGGCGCACCTTTTGCTCCTCTTTATCATCAAGAATTATTTAGACAAAATAATGATTCTGTAGCTGTAGTCAATATTGGTGGTATTTCCAATGTTACCTTTATTAATGTACATGAACCGATTAAAGGTTGGGATATAGGGCCTGGAAATTGTCTAATGGATGCCTGGGTTTTAAAGCATCTAGGTAAAACCTACGATGAGGATGGTACTTGGGCTCGGCAAGGCAATGTAATTGAGCCTCTTCTTGAAGTGTTAATGTCCGATTCTTTTATTGCTCTATCTCCACCCAAAAGCATTGGAAAAGAATATTTTTCTTTAGCTTGGTTGGAAGGCTACTTGAAGAATGAATATAAGAGTGTAGACATACAAAAAACCCTACTTATGTTTACTGCCAAAACTATAGCAAAAGCTATTTTAAATGAAAAAAATCAGGTAAAAACAGTTTATTTATGTGGTGGAGGTACTCATAACAATGCATTAGTACAAATGCTGGCACAATTCTTAACTGTGATCCCCGTGAAGAGTATCGCTGATATTGGTATTAGCCCGGATTATTTAGAAGCGATGATGTTTGCTTGGTTTGCAGCTCAAACTATAAATCATATTCCTGTAGATTTAAGCTCAATTACAGGATCTAAAGGTTCGGCAATATTGGGAGCAATTTATCCGATAACGAAATAATCATTCTAAAATAGTAGGTTGGGCCAGGGGAATGGTCAACACACCCTAATCTAATTAAGGTGAATAACATGAAAGACATGGAAATCCCATTTATGTTATTTAACGAATTTCAAAGAAGTTCCAAAACAAACTAAGTCTTCAGTTTTAGTAATCTCAGTGAATTAAGATGTAATCATCTATTTGTACTAAAATCATATTGACAAACTAAAGTTCTATAAGCTTAAATACTTAATTTAATACGGAGTGATTTTAAATTGGGCGCGCATCACACAGAAAAAACAAATCAAGGTACGAATAACAGCCTGACAACAGCATACTTTATATTTTTTCTGGCGGCGTCTTTTTATTTATACGAATTCATTTTGCAAGTAGCACCCAGTGTCATGGCTGAATCTATGATGAAAACCTTTGGTGTAACCGGTCAAGGATTTGGGGTTATTTCTGCCTTTTATTTTTATGCCTATGCACCAGCCCAATTGCCTGCTGGTGTATTATATGACAGATATGGGCCGCGTAAATTAATGACTTTTGCAATTATGTTATGTGCTTTAGGTTCAGCTTTCTTTGCGGCGACAGATAGTGTATTTACAGCATGCATCGGTAGATTTCTTATTGGTATTGGTTCTGCATTTTCTTTTATTGGTGTTTTGGTCCTCTTATCTCGCTGGTTTCCTCCTTATTATTTTGCTATTTTGGCTGGTGTTGCTCAATTGATGAGTTCAGTTGGTGCAATATTTGGAGAAATGCCTTTAGCTTATCTTATTCAGGCTGTTGGTTGGCGTAATGCAAGCTTTCTTCTCTCTTTAATTGGCTTTATTTTAGCTCTATTTTTTTGGTTACATATACGTGATTATCCCCATCAGCAAAATCAAAATATTCCTGAGCATTATCTTCGTGATGAATGGAAGCGTCTCATTGCAGTGTGCAAGCATTCTTATACTTGGATTACAGGCAGTTATGCTTTTGCTATCTGGACTCCAATTGCTGTCTTTGCCGCACTTTGGGGCGTTCCGTATTTACAACAGAAATATGCAATCAGTGTTGTTGCTGCATCTGGATTGTGCAGTATGATTTGGATTGGTATAGGGATTGGTAGTCCATTATTAGGATGGTTTAGTGATCGGATTGAAAGTCGTCGTATTGCTTTAATTATCAGTGCAGTTTTAGGATTATTTGCGACATTAATATTGCTTTATTTACCTGGATTAACTTATGGATGGGCAACATTTGTTCTATTTGTTTTAGGTTTAGGTGCTGGAGGGCAGACGGTTAGTTTCGCTGTAGTTAAAGAAAATAACTCACCAGAGCTTGTGGGTACCGCTTCAGGTTTTAATAATCTTTCCGTACTAATAGGTGGTGCAATATTTCAACCATTGGTAGGTTATATATTGCAACGTACTGATTCTTGGAACTTGGTTAATGGAGTGCATGTCTACAGTATTTCGAGTTACCAAGTTGCTTTACTCGTGATGCCCATATGCTTTTTAGCCAGTTTACTGATTGCAAGTTTCTTGCTTAAAGAATCTCATCCTGCCCACAAAAACAATCATTGAACTCTCAGGCTAACACAATAGCTCTTATTGTCCCTGCAAATGCAGGGGGTAGATTTGCGTTTTGGCCTGGATTAGGAATGTAAGACAGCGCGGGTTCAAGATATATATTTGTTATGATTTTTGCTTGATAGTAAATTTGATACATTAACTCTGTAGGTTGATTGGTACTTCTATGATTAAGCCAGGCAAGGGAAAATCCTCCACCAATGGAATCAGCTTCTCGATTAGCGACAAGCCCAAATGCGGTTAAACCGGCTCCAACAGATTGTTTCATAGGTAAAGCGCTTGAATTATTAATACTGTATTGATAAAAAGCCGAAATACCACTAGTGTCATATCCAGGATGCCGGTACCACAGGCGCTGTGAACCAAATAAATAGGCCCCGGTTGCCTCTGATTCACTAAGATCATGTTGCCGAATTAAGCCTGTTTGATGCCATAATCCTATGCCCGCTGTTCCGGGCATATGATCTTTGCCTAAAATCCAAGCGCCACCTGTTTCAGCAACTTGAAAATAACGACCATTGAATGTAGGCCCAGTCAAGCCAGTTTGTTTCCCACTGGCTAAATTTCCATCATATATCCCATAGGAGAGATACCATTGATTGATAGGAGTAAATGTTGTGGTAATGCCATAGGCGGAGTTTGTGTAACCAGGCATGACTCCGTCTACTGCTGGGTTGATAAAAATAGGAGTGTAAATTAAGCTAGTCACTGCAGGAATATTAGGAGCATCTGCATTAAGAGGAGCAGGCTTTACCACATTATTAAAATCAAGAGTGGTTATGGTTTTACCTATACGAACAAAGAGTTTTTTATCAAAAAACTCTTGTCTATACCAAATTGCATAGAGTTCTGAGCGGTTAAAAGGAGCAACATCAGGTAATGAGTTATATCCTTGAACGATCCCGGCCTGTGCATTCGTATTCTGAGCATTTTGTTGCAGAAATTGGGCGCTAAATAAACCACCTTTCCATCCATTAAATTGTTCCATTTTAATCGTCAGATCTGCCAAGAATACACTATTTGACGTCCTGCGTTCAGCATCTTCTATCCCACCTGAAAATAATTTGTTGGTATCAGCAATCCAGGCCCCTTGAATTAAAATTCCATGGTTATTTTGAATACCAAGTATTTTCTCAATATGACTTTGAACTATGCCAGTACCGCTGGTTACATTTACTGCTGCTGGGTTAGAACTAATACTTGAAGTAACCCAACTGGCTGGTGTTGAAAGCTTGGTTTTTTTTGCGGACTCAGATTTATTTGTATTTGCATTAACGATACCATGAATACTCATGGGTACGATAAACATAATGAGAAATAATAAATGATTCATAATTTTTCTTAGAGTTTGTTGAGATTCGGTTTTTGTTGCGGCTCATTAAGTTAAGGATTTTGTAGGTTGGCCCAACCTACATTTAAAGCTGCTTTTCCTAAGCCCACGGAAGATGCTATGTTAAAGTTTCAATCCTGTTCTTTTTTTTGCCCAATAAAGGTTAAGCCTATAAATACAAAAAATATTAGCTGGATCGCGTTACAATACAGTCCAAAATGCAGGTTATTGTGATCTTGATAAAAGTAATTGGCTATTTCTGTACCAATTGCACCAATAATCATTACACTTAGACTGACTAGTGCTGATGCAGTTCCTTTACTTACCGAAGTAACAAAAAGACAATATCTGTTTAAGGGAGCATTGATTACACTAAGCGCAAAAAAGTAGATAATTGTTCCAGGGAGTAAATAGTAATAAGCTTCACCATATAAATAGGGAAGTAGTGAAGTTAAAATGGCTCCAATGACCATAATGATGCATCCTAAATAGATAATTTTTTTAATATCATATTTGTACGTTAATTTATTTAAAAACCAATTACCCAATATTGTGGCGCTAAATACGGGTAATTGCCAAAGTCCATATTGAATTACAGTGAGTTTTGCTTTAACGATGAAAATAATTGGAGATAAAGCAATCCAGGCGATACATGGGATACCCACAGTGCCTACTGCCAAGGCACCCAAGCAAAAAGATTTATTTGTAAATAGATTTTTATAGTTTTTAAAAATCTTATTTACAGAGAATTTGGATTTAGGAATTAATTCACCATTATTTTTCATTTGCCCCACAGGTTCAGGCATATATCGCCATAATCCCCATACAGCAATAAGAGCTCCGATGGCAATAGTCACAAAAATATAACGCCAGGAGGTATAATGAATGACAATAGCACCCATAAGAGGACCTAATAATGGGGCCAGAATTGCAACATTTGCCATAATGGATATTAAGCGGATTGCATCCATTTCCTCAAAAATTTCTTGAATGGTTGCATAGCCAATTACGCCAATAAAACATAAACCCATGCCTTGAAAAAATCGTGCAATTAAAAATTGATTCATAGAATTCGAGCAGGCAATAAATAGGGTAAAAATGAAAAATAGGCATGCCCCGAGAATCATCATTGGCCTGCGTCCATAGGCATCTGATATCGGTCCAAGAATTACTTGTAGACTTGCTCCTCCCAGAATATAGATGCTTAAGGAGGTCGCAACCGTAGATTCAGGCGCGTTAAAAGAGTGAACAACATGAATCATGCCTGGCATAATCATATCATTTGCTATATAGGTGAGAAATTCATACATCACAAGAAAGCAGGCGAAAACTAGAGCTTGTCTTCTAGATATAGGAATAAGGGGGTTGTTCATAATATGAACCCTTGTCTGTCAATTTGATTCACTAATACTAATTTTAGTTTATTATGCTTGTTTCATGTGATTCAAAAATTCTTGTAAGTGTTGTTTCTCTTGTTCGGATTTTAAATAGGTTTTTAATAATTCCAACGAATTGTTATATTCATTTTGATTGATAATACCTCGCATCAATTCAAAACGTAAAAAAACGCAATAAGTATTAAGTACATCGGTTTCGCAATAATCACGAATACTTTTTAGGTTCCCAGATAAATATTGCTCCCAAACTTTGGAGCCACTCATCCCCATTTTTCCAGGAAAACCCAACATAGTGGAAATTTCATCTAATGGGGCAAAGGCTCGATTTTGATATCCTGCAATCACATCCATCAGATCAAGGTGGCGGTAATGAAATCGGCTTAAATAATTATTCCAGCGGAAGTTTTGTTGATTTTCTCCGACCTCCCAATAAGTAGGGGCAGTAATTTTATTTAATAATGAACGATAATGTAAAACAGGTAAATCAAATCCGCTGCCATTCCAACTGACTAATGTCGGGGTATGCTTGTCAATTCCTGCAAAAAATCGTGTTATCAGTTCCTTTTCATCAGAAGATTCATCACCTAGCGACCAGACTTTGATTTGTGAACCATGACGAAGAACCAAAGAAATAGCGCAAATTTTTTGCAAATAATGAGGAAGAAATTCATTACCCACTTTAGCGCGACGTAGTGCAAACATTGCTTGGGCAGTATCTTCATCAGAAAGTCCATGCAAATCGTATAAATTACGACCTGACTCAATATCGGGTATCGTTTCTATATCAAAAACAAGAATGGTCATAAACAAGTTTACTATTATCATAAATGAATAAATATATTATCATGAGGGAAAGCAAGCGAAAAGCAATCAAGGTACTAATTATCAAAGTTATTTCATATAGGTTTCATAGATTGTAATTATTAGATTTGCTAGAATGGGTTATTTATAATTTGATTGCTTATGTCTTCTTTTTTATTACATATTTTTGATAAGTTACGAATAGCGATTTTGTTATCATCTGCTCTACTTCTTACTGCTTGTGTCAGTCGACCTCCATCAGATGTAAATAATTTATGTAACGTATTTAAGCAATATCCTAAATGGTATAAAGATTCTAAAGATGTTGAACGACGATGGAAAGTCCCTGTTCCAGTACAGATGGCTATTATTCATCAAGAATCGAAATTTAATGCTCGAGCTCGACCACCACATACTAAATTACTATGGATAATTCCTTGGAAAAGACCTTCTTCAGCTTATGGATATACTCAGGCTTTAAGCGATACTTGGAACAATTACAAACAGAGTAATGGAGGATTATTTTTTAGCTTATCATGAAGGGATTGGAGGGTATCAGCGCAAAACGTATTTAAAAAAATCATGGCTGATGCCCGTAGCACGCAAAGTGAAAGCACGCTCACAAATTTATGCGATGCAGTTAAATTCGTGTAGAAAATCTTTGGAATCTCGATCTTGGTTTTAGACGTGTAAGCTTGGAATAAGTAGTTAAGATGTATGTTGGGCCCCTGGCCCAACATACAAAATCTTGGCGATCTAAGTCTGTTGCATAATTTATAAAATATAAAAGTGATAGTATAATTAGAAATTAAATTAAGTAAGGAGTTTTTAATGCGATTAATACTTTTGGGTGGACCGGGTGCTGGAAAGGGGACCCAAGCTTTGCGTTTAATTGAACGTTATCAAATTCCCCAAATTTCTACTGGCGATATGTTACGTAACGCTATTGCTCAAGGAACTAAATTGGGTTTAAGTGCTCAAAAGATTATGAAAACTGGTGGATTAGTCTCTGATGATATTATTATAAAACTTGTTAAAGAGCGTTTACAAAACGATGATTGTAACAATGGTTTCTTATTTGATGGTTTCCCAAGAACGATTGTTCAGGCAGATGCTTTGAAGCAAGCTGGAATTTATTTAGATCACGTTATTGAAATCGCCGTTGATGATGAGGAAATTGTTAAGCGTATTAGTGGACGTCGCATTCATCAACCATCTGGTCGTGTTTATCACATTCTAAATCATCCGCCAAAGCATGAAGGTAAGGATGATCTTACTGGTGAAGTTTTAATCCAACGTGAAGATGATAAAGAAGAAACAGTAAGAAAACGTTTGCAAGTTTACCATAGCCAAACAGTACCTTTAATCCATTACTATAAAACATGGGCTTCTAACGGTACTCTTGGTTCTCCAGAATTTCATAGTATTTCAGGGCTGGGAGATGTAGATGATGTGTTTCAAAACATTGTAAACTCAATTGAGATCAAGGAAGAAGTATGCCAGGCGAAAATATAACTAGCGCAGATTTTCAATCGTTAATTAATGACAATGAAATTGTGTTTATTGATTTTTGGGCTGATTGGTGTGCTCCTTGTAAACAGTTTTCCACTATATATGAGCAAGTGGCTGATCAGTTCCCTAATATCAGCTTTGCAAAGGTAAACATTGAAAAAGAGCAACAGCTGGCTGATTTTTTTGAAATACGTTCGATTCCGCATCTTATGGTATTCAAAGAAGGAATTGTTATTTATTCAAACGCAGGCAGTATGCCTGCTTCCACTTTGAAAGAACTGGCTGAACAAGCTTTGGTGGCTGATGTTAGTGCAATACGAACTGAGCTTCAGCGGGAGGATAAGCAGTAATTCTCAATAAGTACTCCGCAAGCTCCTTTTTACCCGCTTGATCTATGACCAAATCCAGTTTGGTTCGTCTTTTTAGTATGTCGTCACAACTTTGTGCCCATTCTTCTAAAATCAGATAATCTACTTCAACCTGATAAAGATAGGTGCAGTATTTTTTCCCCAGTGACTCATAATTTTTACATTGAGAAAGAAACTTTTCCATACAACTGCCATAAGTATAAAAATAACGATGAAGTAAATCTTCATTCATCCATTTGTATTTTTGCCTGGCATATAACATATAATGCTCAAAACTCATATTTTCAAATGTTGCTCCTGGTAAAGGAGTTGTGGCAGTTAATGAAGGAGGCATTTGAGGAAATATTGAACTGAGTTGGTTTATTATGTCTTCTGCTACTTGTCGGTAAGTGGTAATTTTTCCACCAAAAAGAGTAATAATCGGTGCTGGTTTAAAAGATACTTCATAGGTATAGTCACGACTGAGTGATTTGGCTTCCTTATTATCATTAGCTAACAGAGCTCTAACTCCACTCCAAGTATAGAGAATATCTTCCTCTGATATTTTCTTTTTAAAATATACATTAACAAGATTAATTAAATAATTTATTTCCTCTTTAGTAATACTCAAAGCATCGGGATTATCACAGGGAATATCAGTGGTTCCTATCATAGAATAACCGTGATAAGGAATCACAAAGATTACGCGTTTGTCGTAATGTTGGAGAAAATAAGCCTGCTCGCCTTCATAAAGTTGGGGCACAATAATATGGCTGCCTTTGATCAAACTGATTTTTTGGCGGTCCGGTGTTTGAGTGATTTGTTGTACAGATTTTACCCAGGGCCCCGCCGCATTAATTACCGATTTAGCATAGAGTGTGTAACTGGAACCCATTTTTGGTTGTACAGTTAGATGCCACAGATTATTTTCTATTTCAGCATGAATTACTTTAGAATGGGGTCTTATGCTAGCACCATGATTTTTAGCTTGTATTGCATTGATGATCGTTAAACGTGCATCATCAGTCACTGCATCATAAAATAGAAAGCCCTTATCTAATTTATTGATTAAAGGGTCAAAATAAGCTTTTCTGTTTTTTCTATAAATAGTTTTACATTTAGGCATACGATTTTTATGATTTAAATGATCATAGATAAATAAACCTAAACGCAAAAACCAAGCAGGACGCATATGATTTTCGTAAGGCAAAACCAGAGCTTGCGAATGAACTAAATGTGGGGCTAAGTCTAACAATCTTTGTCTTTCACGTAGAGCTTTTTTCACTAGTCCAAATTCATAATTTTCTAAATATCTTAATCCACCATGAATAAGTTTAGTGCTGCTGGAAGATGTTTTAGAGGCTAAATCATCTTGTTCTAATAGAACAACTGATAATCCTCTTAAAGCAGCATCAGCCGCACAACCACAGCCGTTGATGCCGCCGCCAATAATTGCAACATCAAAAACCATATCCATATGTTTTTCTCCTCAAAAAAGACATAAACTTACAATATACACATAATATTGAAAAAAGCGATTGACATCATTGCGAAAATGTTTAACCTAAATTTTGTAGTTGTTGAGACAAGGACTCTGAAATAATGAATTATTTGCTGGCTATTGATCAGGGAACAAGCAGTACACGAGCGATGCTATACACTCTTCATGGTATATTAGTAGCCAGTAGTCAATATCCGCTTAACCAAAATTATCCAAAACCAGGTTGGGTCGAACATGATCCTGAAGAAATATGGCAAAAAACTTTAGCGGCGATGCGTGATGTCGTGGCACAGTTTTCTGTTGATCAAATTATATCTTGCGGTCTTACGAATCAAAGAGAGACTACCGTCATTTGGAATAAGGAAACCGGTGCCTGTCTTTCTCCAGCAATCGTATGGCAAGATCGCAGAACAGCGGAATATTGCCAAACTTTGATCGCGGATAAATTCATCATTCAAGAGAAAACTGGCCTAATACCTGATCCTTATTTTTCGGCAACTAAATTAAAATGGCTTTTGGAAAATATTCCTGAAGCAACTCAACTTGCCAAAAAAGGTGAGCTTGCATTTGGAACTATAGATAGTTTTCTTATTTGGCGATTAACTAAAGAACATTTGCATTTGACTGATGTGACAAATGCATCACGAACCATGTTATTTAATATTAAATCCGAACAATGGGATCTGGATTTACTTGAGTATTTTGCAATTCCCGAATCTATTTTACCGAAGGTCTGTGCTAGTGATGATCATTTTGGCATGATTGATAAAAAGTGGCTTGGTGCAGAACTTGCAATTACGGGTGTTGCAGGTGATCAGCAAACGTCTTCTGATGAAACTGAGATTCTAGCTAGTTCTTTAGAAGGAAATGATGGAGTATATTTGGTCTCAGCATTTACAGGATTAGGTGCTCCTCATTGGATTTCCACGTCTGGAGCGATCATTGTGGGCTTATCTCTCTCCAGTAATAGAGCGCATTTTGCTAGAGCCGCATTAGAAGGCGTATGTTATCAAACTCGTGAAATATGTTTCTGTATGCGAGAAGACAGCCAACTTAATTTATCTTTATTACGCGTTGATGGGGGCATGGCTGCGAATCGCTGGTTTTTACAGTTTTTAGCAGATCAATGCCAAATGCAAGTTCAAAAACCCAAAGACATAGAAACAACAGCAAAAGGAGCAGCAATTTTGGCGGCTATTGGTTGTGGTATCTATAATTCATTGGATGAAGTACAAGCTATTTGGGATGCTGAGCTGAATTTTCGACCACAAAGATCCTTAGAACAAGTGGAAATGGATTATCGTGGCTGGACATATGCTTTGAATAAAATGTAGTGAGGTTACTCCACATTGCTATTAAATTTAGGAAAAACGGTTTTAAAATGTAGGTTTGGCCCTTTGTTGGTCAAAGGGCCAAACCTACATTACTCAATATAATTAAGGTACATCCCTGGTTTTTTCACCAGTGTAAAGCTGACGAGGTCTGCCAATTCTGGACTTGGTAGCAACCATTTCCATCCAGTGACTCATCCAACCAACGGTACGTGCTAAAGCAAAAATTACTGTAAACATATTGGTGGGTATCCCGATTGCGCTTAGAGTCAATCCGGAATAAAAATCAACATTAGGATACAGCTTTTTCTCAATAAAATAATCATCTTCAAGAGCAATACGCTCCAATTCCATCGCTAATTTGAAGAGCGGGGCATCTTTTGCTCCCACAGCCTCTAAAACGTCATAGCAAGTTTGGCGCATCACTTTTGCTCTAGGATCATAACTTTTGTAAACACGATGACCAAATCCCATTAAGCGGAAGGGATCATTTTTGTCCTTAGCTCGCTTGATATAGTGCTGGATGCGACTGACATCGCCGATTTCTTTGAGCATATTCAAACAGGCTTCATTTGCACCACCATGAGCAGGTCCCCACAAAGCTCCTATTCCAGCAGAGATGCAGGCAAAAGGGTTGGCTCCTGTTGAACCAGCAAGACGGACAGTAGAAGTAGATGCATTTTGTTCATGATCAGCATGCAAAATGAATATTGTATCCATTGCGCGAACTAAAACAGGATCAGGGGTGGATTCTTCAGATGGAACACTAAACATCATATGCAAGAAGTTTTCAGCATAAGTCATTTTGTTTTGTGGATAAATATAGGGCATACCTATTGAATACTTATAACTCATAGCAGCGAAGGTAGGCATTTTAGCAACCATGCGAATTGCTGAAATGAAACGATCCTCGGCATTATTTAAATCCATAGTATCGTGATAAAACGCTGACAAAGCACCCACCATTCCTACCATTATCGCCATAGGATGTGCATCACGACGAAAACCATTTAAGAATTGATACATTTGTTGATGTACCATGGTGTGGTTATTAATCAAACTAACGAAGTTTTTCTTTTCCTGAGCAGTGGGTAATTCCCCGTTGAGCAATAGATAACTTACATCAAGAAAGTCTTTTTTCTCGGCTAATTGTTCTATAGGATAACCTCGATAGAGCAATATACCTTTATCCCCATCAATGTAGGTAATTTTGGATTCACAAGAAGCAGTGGATAAAAAACCTTGATCAAAGGTAAAGACGCCATGCCCGCCCAGTTGAGTGATATCAATCACATCATTTCCTAAGGTAGGTGTATAAACTGGTAAATCAAGCGGCTCTTGGCCTTCAATGCTCAGTTTAGCTGTTTTCTTTGTCATTGCTTCTCCCGATTAAGGCTTTGCATGGTATATCTAGCTAAAGAAGTCTTGCCAGTTAATATTGAAGATGAATTAAAGCAATCTTACCTGGATTATGCAATGAGTGTCATTGTGGGTAGAGCTTTACCTGATGTTCGCGATGGACTTAAACCCGTACATCGCCGTGTGCTTTATGCAATGAGTGAATTAGGTAATGATTGGAATAAACCTTATAAAAAGTCAGCTCGTGTAGTAGGGGATGTAATCGGTAAATACCATCCGCATGGTGATACGGCTGTCTATGATACTATTGTCCGAATGGCGCAGCCTTTTTCAATGCGTTATCTTCTTGTTGATGGTCAAGGAAACTTCGGATCGGTAGATGGCGATGCTCCTGCGGCAATGCGATATACTGAAGTGAGAATGTCTAAAGTGGCTCATTCTTTACTGGCCGACTTAGAGAAAGAAACCGTTGATTTTAGTCCTAATTATGATGAAACAGAATTTGCGCCCGTAGTATTGCCTTCACGTATTCCCAATTTATTGGTTAATGGTTCTTCGGGTATTGCTGTGGGTATGGCAACTAATATTCCTCCGCATAATCTTACCGAGGTGGTTAATGCCTGTCTCGCTTTGGTTGATGATCCTGAACTAAGCCTTGAAGATATTATGGAAATTATTCCGGGTCCGGATTTTCCTACGGCTGCAATTATTAATGGTAGAGCGGGAATTATTCAAGGCTATCGTACAGGAAAAGGACGGGTCGTTATTCGTGCCAGAACTGAAGTTGAAACTGATGAAGACACAGGGCGTCAAGCTATTATTATCAATGAACTTCCTTATCAAGTTAATAAGGCTCGTTTGGTTGAACGTATAGCTGAATTAGTAAGGGATAAAAAGATAGAAGGAATTTCTGGGCTTAGAGATGAATCCGACAAGCAAGGTATGCGTGTTGTGATTGAGCTAAAGCGTAATGAGATGGCTGAGGTCATTTTAAATAATTTGTATGCCCATACTCAAATGCAAAATGTCTTTGGTATAAATATGGTTGCTTTGGTTGATGGACAACCACGCACTTTGAATTTAAAGCAAATTTTAGAATATTTCATTAAGCACCGACGTGAAGTAGTAACCAGAAGAACCTTATTTGAACTCAAGAAAGCACGAAATCGTGCTCATCTATTAGAAGGTTTAGGAATCGCTCTAGCAAATATAGATGAAATGATTGCCATGATTAAGCAATCACCAACCCCTCAAGATGCAAGAGTGGCTCTACTGGCTAAACATTGGCAGCCAGGTTTGGTTAAAAACATGTTGGAAAAAGCAGGATCCGATGCATCAAGACCTGATGATTTGGCCACTGAGTTTGGTTTGAGTGTTGATGGGTATAAATTATCTGAGGCCCAAGCTCAAGCTATCTTAGAATTAAGATTGCATCGTTTAACTGCTCTGGAACAAGATAAAATACTGAGTGAGTTTGAGGAATTACTCATTTTGATTCGCGAACTGTTGGATATATTAGCTTCTCCAGAACGACTTATGGAAGTAATTCGTGATGAATTATTAGAAGTAAAAACTCAATTTGGTGATGAGCGTCGTACCGAAATTATGGCATCACAAGAAGATTTAACAATTGAAGATTTAATTACTGAAGAAAACGTTGTAGTAACCCTTTCCCATCAAGGTTATGTAAAATATCAACCACTCACTGCCTATCAGGCGCAACGTAGGGGCGGTAAAGGTAAATCCGCTACAAATGTTAAAGATGAAGATTTTGTTTCTCGTTTGGTTATCGCAAGCACCCATGATACCTTACTGTGTTTCTCTAATCATGGAAAACTTTATTGGTTAAAAGCATACCAGCTTCCGCTGGCCAGCCGTATTTCACGTGGTCGACCAATCATTAATATATTACCACTTGCTGATAATGAAGAAATTAATGCGATGTTGCCTGTCAGAGAATACCAAGAGGGGTACTATGTATTTATGGCCACGAAAAAAGGTACAGTTAAGAAAGTACCTTTAAATGCCTTTAGCAGACCACGATCCAATGGAATTATTGCTGTTGATCTGGATGAAGATGACAGTTTAGTTGGGGTAGATATTACTGATGGCAGTAGAGATATCATGTTATTTACTGATGCGGGTAAGGTAGTTCGATTTGTTGAAAATAAAGTCCGACCTATGGGACGAACTGCGCGTGGCGTACGTGGTATCCGCATAGAAGAGGATCAGGCTGTTATCTCTTTGGTTGTAGTACATCCTGAAGGAACCATATTAACTGCAACAGAAAATGGATATGGTAAACGTACTTCAATTGATGAATATCGTGTTTCTGGCCGAGGTGGGCAAGGGGTGATTTCTATTCAAGTGAGTGAGCGTAATGGTAAAGTAGTGCGCTCAGTACAGGTTACTGATGCAGATGAAGCCATGCTTATCACGGATAAAGGAACTCTGGTACGCTTTAAGATTAATGAGCTGTCTATTATTGGCAGAAATACTCAGGGTGTGCGTCTGATTAATGTTAGTCATGGCGAAAAAGTGGTCGGAATGCAAAAAATTGAAGATTTGGGTGAGGAAATAAGCGAGCTAAGTGAAGAACCTGGCGAGCTAAATAATATAGCAGATGTTGAAGAAAACCTTGATGACAAATAGAGTTTATAATTTTGGTGCAGGTCCTTCAATGCTTCCTGAGGTAATACTTAATGAGGTTAAGGAGGAGCTCTTTGATTGGCAAAATCTTGGTGTTTCTATTCTTGAAGTCGGTCATCGCAGTCCAGAATTTCAAGCTCTTTTAAGCCATGCAGAAGACACTTTAAGAGGGTTGCTTTTTATACCTAAAAATTATCGGGTCTTGTTTTTGGGTAGTGCTGCACGTACACAATTCGCCATGATTCCAATGAATCTATTATATCCTGATGAGCAAGCAGGTTATATGATTACTGGAATATGGTCGCATATGGCATTTTTTGAAGCTCAGCAGATGAAAAAAGCATATTGCGTTGGTAGTGACGAATCTAATGGTTATAAAACCATACCAGGTAAAAAAAATTGGGAAATAAAAGAAAATACATCCTACGTATATTACACACCAAATGAAACAATCAACGGTATTCGATTTCCTTATGTTCCAAATACTCAAGGAATTCCTTTGGTTGCTGATATGACTTCCTGTTTGCTTAGTGAGCCTATAGATATTACTAATTATGGATTGATTTTTGCTGGAGCACAGAAAAATATAGCAAATGCAGGATTAACGATAGTAATTATCAGAGATGATTTATTAGAAAGAATACCATCTCCCCATGTGCCAACAATGCTTAATTATAAGATTCAAGCTGAGCATCATTCGCTTTATGCTACTCCGCCAGTATTTAATTGTTACTTAGCTGCTAAAATGTTTGATTGGCTAAAAGCATGTGGAGGAGTTGAGGAAATATTCCGGCTCAATT
>JACPOX010000143.1 GCA_016191305.1 Legionella longbeachae
TTTCCGGTTTAGACCTAAAATAGAAGTATATACTGGATCTCAAAAAAAAATGAGGTGTTTAATCCTATTTATTCAAATGTTTTTTTGTTAGAATTAAAAATAAACAAAAAACAAGCAATAACCTATGAATTTTTGTACACTTGGACTTGCCGTTATTGAAACAGAAGCACAAGCTGTCTTTGAATTAACTCAACGAATCGATAGCCGATTTGAAAGAGCCTGCAACATGTTACTTGCCTGTAAGGGGCGTATCGTAGTAACTGGCATGGGTAAATCTGGTCATATAGCAAATAAAATTGCCGCTACTTTATCAAGTACTGGTAGCCCCTCTTTTTTTATGCATCCAGGTGAAGCCAGTCATGGTGACCTAGGAATGATTACTCGCCAGGATACAGTTCTGGCTATTTCCCACTCAGGAAATACTGTCGAATTAGTCACATTACTTCCCTTATTGAAACGATTAGAAGTACCACTCATTACTTTAACGGGAAACGTGGAATCAATTTTAGCTAAAGCAGCAGATGTAAATTTGGATGTAAGTATTAAACAAGAAGCATGCCCACTTGGACTAGCACCCACAACCAGCACAACAGTTTCTTTGGTTATGGGTGATGCATTAGCGATTGCCCTATTACAGGCCCGCGGATTCAGTGAGGAAGACTTTGCATTATCACATCCTGGCGGTTCTTTAGGAAAAAAACTTTTACTGCGCATTGATGATCTCTGGCATCAAGGAGATACACTCCCTATAGTTTCGAAAAAGGCAACTGTTAGTGAAGCCTTAATTGAAGTAACTGCTAAAAAGCTGGGTATGACTTGCGTTGTTGATCATCAAGGTTACCTTGCTGGTGTTTATACAGACGGAGACATACGACGTACATTAACCCGTCAATTTGATATTAATACCACCCCAATCAAAGAAGTAATGACACCTAATCCACGTACTGTTCCCAAAGGCATGCTTGCCGCTGAAGCTTTAGCGATAATGCAAAAACACATCATTACCTCATTAATTGTAATTGATGAAGAAAAAAGGCCTATCGCTGTTCTTCATCTTCATGATTTATTAAATGCTGGCGTATTTTAAATGAATAAATTAATCGAACGTGCTAAAAGCATCAAATGCCTCATCTGCGACTTAGATGGCGTACTTACCGATGGACTTTTATATATTGGCGACCATTTAAATGAACTAAAAGCATTCCATATTCGCGATGGAGTAGGTTTAAAGTTAATGATGCACGCAGGCATTGAAGTCGCTGTGATTACCGGTTCCCGCAATGCAGCTGTAGATCATAGGATGCAACAGTTAGGTATTATTCATTACTACAAAGATCAATTGAATAAACAAGAAGCCTATGGCCAACTAAAAACAAAACTTAATCTTCAAGATGAACAAATTGCCTACATTGGTGATGACCTTCCTGATGCACCAATTATGCAACAAGTGGGTCTGAGTGTTGCTGTTGCTGATGCGGCATACCAAATTAAAGAAATTGCTATGTGGCAAACAACATTCCCAGGTGGTCGTGGAGCGGTAAGAGAGTTATGTGAACTTATTCTTCATGCACAAAATAAAATGGATTTGGCTATTACAGGCTATTTAAAATAATGAACGCAACAAAACAATTCATGTGGTTTTTTCTTGCTTTTATTATCTTAACTTGTACAGGCTGGTATTACAGCCATTCAACCTCCATGGTTCGCTTAAGTCACGAAACTTTAGCCAATGCTATAGATACTACTATTTCGCATGTAACAGTACGTCAGTTTAACCAAGACGGAGAACTAGTCAATTTCTTAACTACCCCGCTCATGCAACATCTTCAAAAAGATGATATTTATTTATTTCAAAAACCAAATATTAAAGTCCATCAAGACAAGCAACCCCCCTGGAATATTAGCTCAAAAACAGCCAAATCCTTTGAAGGTGGGAAACGTATTACTTTTATTGGAAATGTAAAAGTACATCAAGAAAAGGGAAAAAACACTCAGGAAAGCATTTTAAAAACAGAAGAAATCACTTACTTTCCTAAAGAAAAAAAAGCAAGTTCCCACCTACTCGTAACTTATGAACAACCTGGTAACATTATCCAGTCTACTGGAATGAATGCTTATCTAGATGAAAAAAGAGTCGAGCTACTTCATCAAGCAAGGGGAAGCTATGTTCCAGCAAATGGTTAAGTACAGTCTGATTTTTCTTTTAATATTTACTTGTTCTGTATACGCTTTATCTACCGATAAAGAAAAAGTAATGCACGTGATGGCGGACTCAGCAGATCTGAACCAACACGATCATAAAGGAATTTATACTGGCAATGTAGAATTGATTCAAGGAACAACAAATTTGCACGCAACCAAAGCAGTAACTCTGGGAAATGAAAAAAACCAGCTTGTTTTAGCTATAGCGAGTGGTTCTAATGGAAAACAAGCGCATTATTGGACACTAACGGATTCTAAGAAAGCTTCTTTTCATGCATATGCCGACACTATTCGATATTATCCATTACGTCACTTAATTGAATTAATAGGTAACGCTCGCGTAGAGCAAGGAAACGATTCATTCTCGGCAGCTAAAATAAGTTATGACACCATAACGCAGCACGTCCTATCTCAGGGCAACGGAAAAAAAAGAATAACTATTGTTTATCATCCTGAAAAGAAAGCATCATGAGTATCTTAGAAGCCCGAAATCTAAAAAAATCCTTTAAATCTCGGACCGTGGTAAATGGTATTACTATCCATATTAATCAAGGTGAATGCGTCGGCTTGTTAGGACCTAATGGTGCTGGTAAAACGACTTGTTTTTATATGATAGTTGGCCTGCAATCATGTGATGAAGGCCAAATTATATTATCCGACCAGGATATAACAGCAAAAGCCATGCATCAACGAGCTCGACTGGGAATAAGCTATCTTCCTCAAGAGGCATCTGTATTTCGTAAACTTAGCGTTGCAGAAAACATTATGGCTATTCTTGAGCTGAGACCTGAATTAAACGAGCAGGCCAGAGAAGAAAAACTAGATCTTCTGCTCCAAGAATTTCATATTACCCATTTGCACGATAGCTTGGGTATGGCCTTATCAGGAGGAGAAAGAAGACGTGTTGAAATTGCCAGAGCTTTAGCAATAGAACCGTCGTTCATTCTACTTGATGAACCTTTTGCAGGAGTGGACCCAATTTCGGTTATTGATATAAAAAAAATTATTCAACATTTATGCAATAAAAATATCGGTGTTTTAATCACCGATCATAATGTAAGAGAAACACTTGATATATGTGAACGAGCTTATATTGTGAGTCAGGGAAAAATATTGTGTGAAGGAACGCCCGAGATTATACTAGCTAATCAGCAAGTCAGAGCTGTTTATTTGGGCGAGGACTTTACTTTATAGTTGTGATTTAAACATGCTACTCATTATCGATAATTATGATTCATTTACTTATAACCTAGTGCAATATTTTCAATGCCTAAACCAAAAAGTAGTTGTTTATGCACATGATCAAATCGATTTAAAACAAATAAAAAAACTTGCACCAAGTTATATAGTCATTTCCCCAGGGCCCAAAGCTCCTGAAGATGCAGGTATTTCTATGGAAGCTATTCGTCGATTTTATCGTGATATTCCCATATTAGGTATTTGTCTTGGACATCAATGTATCGCGCAAGTTTTTGGTGGCTGTGTACTCCCTGCTCCTGAAATCATGCATGGAAAAACTTCAGATATTTTGCATAATCAGCAAGGAATATTTAAAAATATACCTAATCTTTTCAAAGCAACACGCTATCACTCTTTGGCAGTAAGTAAGAATAGCTTTCCTCAATGTTTATCTATTGATGCATGGGCAGATGATACAATAATGGCAATTTCACATCGTCAATATCCTGTTTTTGGTCTACAATTCCATCCAGAAGCAATTTTAAGCCAATACGGCATGCAATTATTAGAGAATTTCTTAAAATATGAAACCAAATCTTCTTTTTGAACACCTAATTGCAAAATATGATTTAAACACAGAGCAAATGCGTGAAGTGATTCATGCATGCATGACCGGCGAGTATACTGACACACAAGTAGCTATTTTTTTAGCACTCATGCGAATGAAAGGAGAAACAGTTGATGAGTTAACCGCTGCTGCAGAGGTGATGCAACAATTAGCCCATTCTATAGAGTTAGGCAATAACTTAATTGATATAGTAGGTACTGGTGGAGATGGAAAAAATACATTTAATGTCTCTACTGCTTGTAGTTTTGTGGTAGCAGCAGCTGGAATCCCTGTAGCAAAACATGGAAATCGTTCTGTTTCTAGTCGCAGCGGTAGCGCTGATTTATTAGAACAAGCTGGATTTATACTCAATCTCACGGATCAACAAGCACAAACCTGCATCCAGCAGTGCAATCTAGCATTTTTATTTGCTCCCCAGTACCATCCAGCCATGCAACATGCACGCGTAGCTCGTCAACAGTTAGGGATAAGAACTTTATTTAATTTACTTGGACCCTTAATTAATCCTGCTCGAGTAAAAAAGCAAGTAGTAGGTGTGTTTTCTACAATCTGGCAAAAACCTCTCGCCACTGTGCTTGCTCATTGAGGAAGTGATCGAGCTGTTGTTGTTAGCTCTCAGGATGGATTGGATGAAATTAGTATTGTAGAGCCTACCCATGTGATTGAATATCGCGATGAAATTTTTCATAATTGGATTATTAACCCTAAAGATTATGGCATCAACCATTCCTCCCTAGATGAAATTATTGTTGATTCCCCGCTCCAAAGCTTGGAATTTATTCAAGAGGTCTTTTCTGGAAAACATGGAGCTGCACGGGATATGGTCTTATTAAATTCTGCAGCCGCAATTTATTGTGCCAGTGAACATTTATCTTTTGCGCACGCATTAGAGCAAGCAAAAATAATTATAGATAGCGGTAAAGCAAGCCAATGTTTTATCCAACTTCGTCAATTAACTCAAACTTTTAAAAAAGAATCTGATCATGAATAGTGTATTACAACGTATTTCCCAACATAAATTAGAAGAAATTGCTCTTGCCAAGAAAAA
>JACPOX010000144.1:0-1127 GCA_016191305.1 Legionella longbeachae
AGTACGCAGCAGAAGCACAAGCATCAACACAGACGGAATAAACTTTTATATCCGGATGTTGTTTTTGATAGAATTTGATGATGTTAAACATATATTCGGCCTGAACCGGGCTACCCCCGGGACTATTAATACGAATAATTAATGCTTTTAAGCCCGAATTTTTATATGCTGCATCAAGTCCCTTGGAAAAATCATCAGAGTTAGCTGATTTCGCATCAGCCATTTCACCAGTGATATCTATTAAACCTACATGGGGCTTTGTATTAGTTCCTATATCTTCATTGTCACCAAGATTAAACTGATAGACTATAAAGAGAATGATTAATAAATAAATCACGCGCATCACCCATTTCCATCTACGTTTTCTTTTTTGTTCCTTCATATAGTCAATGATGATTTGATTAAGCAAAGTTTGTGAATCCGGAGTAGGATTAGAAGAAAGATCATTTGTCATAACGAATCACTTGAAATATTAAAATTAAACCTCATTTTACGGTAGACAGAAGAAAATTAACACCTATTATTAAGGTAATAAAATTATGAGAATGGATAAACTGACTTCTAAGTTCCAACTTGCATTAGCAGATGCCCAATCCTTGGCTTTAGGAAGAGATAATGGTTTTATAGAACCCGAACACCTGATGAAGGCTCTTCTGGATCAACAAGGTGGCAGTTGCAGACCACTCTTAAGTAAAGCCGGAGTGAATATACCACTCTTAAGAACTCTCCTTGATCAAGCTTTAGATAAACTCCCCAAAGTATCCGGTATGGGCGGAGATATCCATATTTCTAATGCATTAAATCGCTTATTGAATCTCACTGATAAATTATCACAACAAAAAAAAGACAATTTTATTTCTAGTGAACTCTTTATTTTAGCCGCTATCAGTGAAGATGGCACACTTTCTCGCCTCCTGAAACAAGCCGGAGGAGAAATCAAAGCCATAGAAAATGCAATCAATGAATTAAGAGGTGGCGAATCAGTAAATGACTCGAACGCTGAAGAACAACGTCAAGCTCTGGAAAAGTATACTTTAGATCTCACCGAACGTGCTGAACAGGGTAAATTAGACCCTGTTATTGGGCGGGATGATGAAATTCGCAGAACCATTCAAGTATTGCAAAGA
>JACPOX010000144.1:1145-8172 GCA_016191305.1 Legionella longbeachae
ATCGTTGAAGGCTTAGCCCAACGAATTATCAACGGTGAAGTTCCTGAAGGTCTAAAAAACAAACGTTTACTTTCACTAGACATGGGTGCTCTCATTGCTGGAGCTAAATTTCGGGGTGAATTTGAGGAGCGTCTTAAAGCGGTACTTAATGATTTAGCAAAACAAGAAGGCCAAATTATTTTATTTATTGATGAACTCCATACCATGGTTGGTGCTGGTAAAGCAGAAGGTGCTATGGATGCAGGCAATATGCTTAAACCTGCTTTAGCACGTGGGGAGTTACACTGTATTGGTGCAACAACACTTGATGAATATCGACAATATATTGAAAAAGATGCAGCTCTAGAACGACGCTTCCAAAAAGTTTTAGTTGATGAACCTAATGTTGAAGACACCATCGCTATTCTTCGTGGTTTAAAAGAGCGCTATGAAGTACATCATGGTGTTGAAATAACTGATCCAGCCATAGTTGCCGCGGCTACTTTATCACACAGATATATTTCTGACAGACAATTACCCGATAAAGCAATCGATTTAATTGACGAGGCAGGAAGCCTTATCCGTATGGAAATTGATTCAAAGCCTGAAAGCATGGACAAATTAGAGCGTCGCTTGATTCAATTAAAAATTGAACGCGAAGCACTCAAAAAAGAGCATGATGAAGCATCTAAAAAAAGGCTTGGAGATTTACAAAACAGTATAAATGAACTGGAACACAACTATTCTGATTTGGAAGAAATCTGGAAAGCTGAAAAAGCAACAATGCAAGGGGCCACTCAGATTAAAGAAGCTCTTGAACAAGCAAAGCTCGAAATGGAAACAGCGCGTCGCGCAGGAGATCTGAGTCGTATGTCCGAATGACAATAGGGACGCATCCCAGAACTTGAAAAAAGGTTAACACAAGTGGTTTCTAATGAGCCACATGAAGGCAAATTGGTGCGTAATAAAGTTACTGAAGATGAGGTTGCTGAAGTTGTTTCCAAATGGACAGGTATCCCCGTAGCCAAAATGATGGAAGGTGAGAAAGAAAAATTACTCCAAATGGAGGAAGTACTTCATAATCGCTTGATTGGTCAAAATGAGGCAATCGACGCCGTAGCAAATGCCATTCGACGCTCGCGTGCTGGTTTATCAGATCCCAATCGACCTGTAGGATCATTTTTGTTTCTTGGTCCGACTGGCGTAGGTAAAACAGAACTGTGCAAGGCTTTAGCTACCTTTCTTTTTGATACAGAAGAAGCAATGGTACGCATTGACATGTCTGAATTTATGGAAAAACATTCTGTTGCTCGTCTGATAGGGGCGCCCCCGGGGTATGTAGGGTATGAAGAAGGAGGCTATTTAACTGAAAGCGTTCGACGCAAGCCTTATTCCGTAATTTTACTTGATGAAGTAGAAAAAGCGCATGTTGATGTATTCAATATCCTCTTGCAAGTTATGGATGATGGTCGTCTGACTGATGGCCAAGGACGTACAGTTGATTTTCGCAATACTATTATTGTGATGACCTCTAATCTCGGATCTAATCTTATTCAAGAGATGAGTAGTAAATTCGAATATGAACAAATAAAGGATGCCGTAATGGAAATGGTAAGACAACACTTCCGTCCTGAATTTATTAACCGCATTGATGATACGGTAGTCTTTCATTCCCTGGCTAAAGATCAAATCGCTAAAATTGCTGCCATACAAATCAGTTACTTACATAAGCGATTGAAACAACAAGACATTCATCTTAATGTGGCTAAAGAAGCTTTAGCCCATTTAGCTGAGGCTGGTTTTGACCCCGTATATGGTGCAAGACCTTTAAAACGCACCATCCAGCAACAATTAGAGAACCCACTTGCTCAAGCTATATTGACAGGGAAATTCAAGTCAGGAGAAACAATTAACGTCACTTACAAAGATGGAGAGATGAAGTTTACGAGTGATTGAGTTGTTGCCAGGGGAAGCTGAAGTCCCCTTGCTTCACTGCCATTAAGTTAAGCATTTTGTAGGTTGGGGGCCAACCTACATTTTAAAGCCACCTTTCCTTAACTTAATGGCAGGAGACCCTGGCTTTAATCGCTTCACCCATCTTAGTCTATACTAAATAGAGCAAATCCCGTAAGTAAAACAGCACAACTTCTTTTTAATAAAATGAGCAATGTCGCATGTTACTTAAAATAGAAACTAATCGTTCAATTGATAAATTTAAGGGTGAATGCGCCATTATTGGGTGCAGCTGTGAATTAAGTATACTTAATATGATTACGGATAAGAAAGGAGAGTCTCATCATCAAGATCATAAAAATAGTGAGGATTTTTACTCTATTGATTTTATGAATAAAAAGGCTGATTACATAATCGATGTTAAGTCTAATGAATTTTCTAAGAATATGGCAAATCAATTTAATTTTATTTGGTTAGAGTGCTTACCTCCAGAATGTTACTTCTCTGAAAATGCATCTTATGATCTTAACTCAGGCATTCATAATGCGTTAAAAGAAAATGGCGTTCTTTTGATTCAAGGCCGTATCCCTGAGCCATCTGATCCATCGATTAATTCAGAGAATTGTCAAATTTATACAAATAGCTACAAACTATCAACCGACTATGAGGCTCCTTTAAAAAAAGGGTGTCTTGCCATAACAATAAATCAAGATGAAAACATAAAGTATAAATTTCTGACTCCGGATAATACTGAAATAATTGGCCAAATCAATAAAAATGAATTTACTCCTCTCCTTAAAAAACTGATGGGAAGAGAGTCTTATCAAAACTTCAAAAACAACCAAAAATTACCCACATTCTATGAGTCTACAGAAATAAATGTGACTAATCCTCTTCCAATAGAAATTAAGCGGATGATATTAAAAAAAGAAAATATTCCAGTTCACTCAAGCTGTATTATTATAAAAGGAGATAAAAATATTGATCCTAACTTGATCATCAAAAGCCTTAACAAAAATGCTCAAAAAGCAATCTTAAATGAAGGAATTGATATAAATATATTAACCTTGGACGTTAAATATGACAAAGAACTTAGTTTTAAATATGTGCATAACAGATCTCTTGAACTGATTGACAATCAAATCAAACGTCTAGACAAAGAATCCCTGCAATTAGGAAACAGTTTTTTTGATCAAAAACAAAAGTTGATAAAAGCAAAGAAGATAACTGCTCTTGGTGAACTTAAAAAAGAAATTGAAAAATCCAATCAGGTAAGTTCAATAATCAATTCAATTAACAATACTTATCCCGAATTATTATCTGGCACATTAAGCCACAAAACAAAGGATTGCATCAGCTCAATCATGGAGATGGAACAGTTGTGCAATGATAAGTTTAGTTCTCATATTGAAAAAATTTTCAATTGAATCCATCCCCCCAGACATTGCCATTAAGTTGATGAGTTCTGGAGCTTGTAGGTTATGCCCTGCCTCAACAAGGGCTATATGTTAAGCTGCTACTCATGTGTGGGCCATGGATTTTTTGTTTTATTTTATTTTTAAACCCAATGCTTCTATGCTTGTCATGCCCCCGTAAGCAGGGATCCATTTCTATAGTGGCATTATGCCAAATTAGGGATAGATTCCCGCCTGCGCGGGAACGACAGAGCCTAAAATTTGGTTTAGCCTGACGGCTATGGGCCAGGGACCCAACCTACATTTAAAAAACGAATCAAATTCAGTAATTAGTTAATACTAAAGGGGTCTCTACAGTTTTCTCAGCAAGTTGCAGGGTCAATTCTTTCTCTGCTGAGGCAATTGCTGTATGCATCTTTTCTTTGCTACCAAAAAAATCGAAATCCAAAACAGCGCCAGATTCATTTTCAATAAATTGTTTGAGAAATTTAATCCCATTCAACTTATCTTCTACTGTTAGTTCATTCAAAGATCCTTCCACACCTAGAGCTTGTTGCAAAGAAAATAATAAATCTCGATCTAAAACTTGTGACTGGAGTAGTAAGAGTACATATCCCCCAAAAAGCATATAACTGCATGTATCATCATAACATTTTTTCATTTTTGTAAAAAAACTTTGATGGTCAGTAGTTTCTAAATTATCTTGAATTAATGGAGTATAAAATGTACCGAATATTATATTTCTTGATGTTTCCGATTCAACAGATTTAGTAATACTCGTATTAATAGAATTTTCTTCTAATTCACTAAAAGTAGGAAATGTTTTATATTCTTTCTCAACTGCCTTACACCACTTCTGAAGATCTTTTTCAATCTGTTGTTGCTCTTTTTCAATTTCCCTGGTCAGAGATTGAAGAAACGCAATGGCTTTAAAGCGATGCAATACTGGAGATCCTCTCTTTTTATGCTCACCAATGATATCTTCCAAATATTTTTTAAAATGTTTATCTTTTGCAAAATGCGGATATTTCATATATCTTGGAGTTTTTTCTTCCACCTCCATAAACATATTGTCACGAAAAACCTCTAATCCGCTAATAATGGTTACCACATCAAGAACCTTCAAATCTTCTTCTTTAAATTTCTTCTTCACTACATCTTTATCTTTGAACTTTAATGCCTCTCTTATTGCTTGAAATAATTTACAGTCTGCTACATCACATTTAGCTACAATGGTCCAAGAGGCATATCTATTGTATTCTTCATATTCTTTAATAAGTCTAAAATAACGATGAATTAATGCACCCAATAAAAATAAAGTTCCTTGTTCTATTTTTCCTTCATCTTCTTTTGGAATTTGACGCAATTCATTAATAAGTAGATTAAATACTTCACGCTGAGTTTCTCTATCTGTCTTACATTTAATTACAGGATTTGTTCTCGCTATCAATACTTCGAGAGAGGATACATTGTTAACTGAATTATCAATTACTTTATACCTTCCTATTAGAGTGGAATATTTTGTGTTTAGATTAAGCGTATTGACTCTAAATTTTATAAATGCTGGCGGGATAAAAGTCATACGACCTCCTTAATACATACTCATTCCCAAAGTACTCATGATTTCTTTATAAAGTCCGGGTAAAGACACATCATGAATAAACGATAATTTTGTGCATCGTGAATATTCTTGAATTTTTTCTCCTAATCGATTATTTAGATTCACTCTACTAAATATAAGCATCTTTATTTTTTATAACAATCTATAAAAAATATTGCAACTATTAATTTAACTAATTGAATATAAAAAAGATACGTTAGCTATTTAGCATAGTGTGCATCAATAGAATGGATCAACTTTTGATGAATTCCATCAAAACCACGATTACTCATAATCAAAACAGCATCCCCCACTTCGAGCGTGCGCATGATTTCTTTAACTATCTCATCTGAATTTTTACAAATTAGATAAGGGCATGTCCAGTTACCTATCGTTTCATGCAAGTTAAAATCTTGCGGCTCTAAAATATATGCGCCATGAACAGGCGCCAATGCTTGTGCCATCTCTGAAGCATGAACACCTGTACGCATGGTATACGATGCAAATTCCAAAATTGCGAAGATACGTTGATGTCTATTACTTCGTTTTAAAGCGTCAACGGTTCGACTTATCGCCGTAGGATGATGTGCAAAATCGTCATAAACGGTAATACCGTGCCGATTAGATTTGACCTCTAAACGACGTTTTACGGGCGTAAAGCATTCTAATGCTTTAGCGGCTATTTGTGGACTTACTCCAGCATTAACACTGGCAGCAAGGGCAGCTAATCCATTCTCCACATTAAAACGACCTATTAAAGACCAATTGATTTCAGCTACCTCTTCCCCTCGATGCAACACTTTAAATACAGAACCATTCTCTTCAATTAGTTTTACAGACCAATGAGCATCACCATCCAACGCTAAATCTTCGACTCGTGAATATTGACCACGAGAAATTACTTCATTTAAAGCTTTATCATCCCGAGGTTTAATCGCAACTCCACTAGCAGGAATTGTTCTTAATAGATAATGAAATTGGAGCTGAATAGCAGCCAAATCAGGATAAATATCTGCATGATCAAATTCCAAATTATTTAAAATAGCAATTCTTGGCCGATAATGCATAAACTTCGGCCGTTTATCAAAAAAGGCACTATCATATTCATCTGCTTCGATAACGAACCACTTCCCCAAACCAAGACAAGCACTGGTATTAAAATCTGCGGAGACACCACCAATCAGAAATCCGGGATTAAGGCCTGCTTGATGTAAAATCCAGGCAACCATAGAAGTTGTAGTTGTCTTACCATGAGTACCAGAAACAGCAATTACTTGATATTTTGATAAAATATTTTCAGCAAGCCATTGTGGACCCGATGTGTATGCTTTTCCTGATTCAATAATCGCCTCCAGCACGGGCATACCTCTTTTAATCGCATTTCCTACAATGACTAAATCTGCTTGCATTGCTAAAGAAGCATCATCATAACCATCAGTCCAAGTAATTCCTTTAGCTGTAAGCAAGTCGCTAACTGGTGGATAACAATTGGTATCACTTCCAGTAACTTTATATCCACTATCACGTGCAAGTAATGCTAATGCACTCATAAATGTGCCACTAATACCTAAAATATGTAAATGCATAATAAATCTCATTTTAATAAAGAAACTGTTAGAATATTAACTGCTATTAAACCAAAGGCAGCTAACACAGATTGTATTGCTCTTATGTTTAAAGCCAATTTATAAATATGCGCTGTGATAACAAATTGCCAAATAGAAAAACCCAAGCTTAGAAATAAATAAATAATGCCAATAAATAGCAACAAAGGTTTGTTTAACTGAATCAACGGCAAATAAGCCGCTAGTAACAGTAAGGGAAAAACTAATATATGGATAATAATGTTGATCCAAAATAATGAAGTTACCGTTTGCACCAATCGAGAGGCTAATCCTTTAAAATATAAAACCAAGTATGTATAAATAACATCAGATAGAACTAAACTAATAGATATATACATATTCCTTATCATATCTTCAGAAGAATTAAAATAGGAAAAATTCCATTCAACTAACAGGAGCAAGGCCAACAAAAAGGCGCTTAAAACCATTCGAACAATGGAATAAGGTGTATTTTC
>JACPOX010000145.1 GCA_016191305.1 Legionella longbeachae
AATTTCAGGGTATTCTGAAGTTTCTCTAATTGCCTCTTCCAAAGAGTCTACAACAAGAACTTCCCCAATCGTCGATGAATTACGGCTAAGCACAATATTCAAACGGCCCGGCAATGGCTTACCAATTGATGCAAAAGTTTTTCTTCCCATGATTATGGGCTTGCACATAGTTATTGATTTGAAATGTTGTAAATCGGCGGGCAAATGACAAAGCAACTGATTATTAATTCCTAGCCCATTGGCTTCATCCATTGCCGCAATTAAACTAATAATTGTCTTCATTAATTTCTCGCTAATGCCATATTCATAGCCATATCCACTGCGGCAAGCATTGATCCCGTATGCAACAAATTCTTACCTGCTAATTCTAAAGCGGTTCCATGATCTACAGAAGTCCGTATTATTGGTAATCCTAAAGTTACATTGACAGCTTCATTAAAACCAGCGTATTTAAGTACGGGTAATCCTTGATCATGATACATAGCAACAAAAGCATCACAATCTTTTAAATGATGTTTAGTAAACATTGTATCTGCTGGCAATGGACCATGAACATAAATTCCTTGGTTCTGTAGCCAAGACAAAGCAGGAGTTATCACTTCAATTTCCTCTCTTCCTAAATAACCTGACTCTCCGGCATGAGGATTTAGTCCAGCTACTTTAATATGAGGTCTTTCAATATTAAAATCTTGAATTAATGATTGATTGAGCTGTGTAATCACTTTAATAATTAGATCTGAAGTAATTGCATGCGGCACTTTGCATAGAGGTAGATGTGTTGTCACTAATGCGACCTTTATTTTTTTACAAGCCAACATCATCACTACCGTTTCTACATTAAAAAATTGAGCGAAAAATTCTGTATGACCACTAAAAGATATGCCTGCTTCATTGATGTTTGCTTTGTGAACCGGGGCAGTGACCAAGGCAGAAAACTCCCCTTGGCTACATAACAGTGCAGCCTGACTTAGCAACTCAACAACATAGGGTGCATTTTTTAAATTAAGACAACCACTTTGTACAGGAACCGAGCAGGGCATGGAAAGTACAGTTAAATGACCTGGTTGAGCTTTAATAGCCTGTCCGCTTTTATATATATGGAAACAAATATCACGATTTAGTTCTTTTGCTCTGGCTTCCAATACACATCGATCACCTAAAATTACTAATGGAAAATTAAAATCTGCCAGAGCCAAGCATAAATCGGGGCCAACTCCAGCTGGCTCACCACTGCTAATCAGCAGTGGTTTCATGCTAACTCCTTTTCAATAATATTAACGTAAGCATCTGAGCGTATGTGTTGCGCCCAATTTTGTACTGCTTCAGCAAATTTTCGTTGCTGTAGAAATTGGCGAACTTGTTGTTTTTTAAAAGCAACAGAATCATCTTGTTGTTTACGTCCTAAAACTTGAATAATATGCCAACCAAATTGTGATTTTATAGGATGACTGATTTCATTTATTGGTAATTTATTCATTGCTTGTTCAAATTCTGGAACTAATACACCAGGTGTAACCCAACCCAGATCCCCACCCTTAACAGCACTTGCTGAATCCAAAGAATATTGCTTGGCCATCAGTGCAAAATCTTTACCAGATCTTAATTGTTGATAAATATTATTAACCTGTTTTTTTGAGTCTTTTGGAAGCATACTAGGATCGGTCTTTAAAAGAATGTGCCGAACATGAGTTGTAGTCACTACATGATGTTGATTTTCACCACCAATCGATACCAGTTTAATTAACTGAAAACCATTTCCTGCACGTAAAGGGCCAACTACTTGGCCAACTTTCATGGTCATTACTTCTTTAGCAAATAACTCTGGTAATTCTGCTAAGTGACGATCTCCTAAATCACCACCTTCCAATGCAAATTCGCCACTGGAATTTTCGATGGCTAGACGACTAAAATCATCACCTTTTTTTATTTTTTTCAGTAAAAGTTCTGCTCGACTTTTAGCCTTTTTCACTTGATCTGACGTAGGTTCTTCACTTAATGGAATTACTATATTTTGTAGATGGTATGTAAGCGAAGAACGATCAACAAAACCGCCTTCAGTTTTCAAATACCGTTCGACTTGCTCATTTGTAACGAGAGCATCTTTTCCTACTGCCTTTTGTTGTAATTGAGAAAGGAGCATTTCTTTGCGAATATTTTCCCGGTATTCATTCCAGGTCATACCTTGTTTAATAATTTCTTCGCGCAGCTGAGTTAAAGTCGCATGATTCATGGTTGCAATTCTTTCGATGGCTTTGTTTAATTCTAAATCATCTATAGTAAGACCATGCTGTTTTGCCATTTGTAATTGAACATTGACATCAATCATATGCTGTAGCACTTGTTTGCGTAATACTGAATCCGCAGGTAATTGCATTTTTTGCGCAAGAATCTGTTTCTTAGATAATTCTACCTGTTTGTCCAATTCACTAGAAGTAATCACTCCGTTATTAACAACCGCAACTACCTTATCTAATACTTGTTTTGCCTGGGACGCGCCAGTAGCGGCTAGTAAAATGCATATCAATACAATTTTTTTATACATACCTTAATCCTTATTTACTTTTTTCGAGCAATTTAGGTTATTTTTATCCAAAATACAAGCAGCTTTGTTTCAATTTATACTACTAATAGTTAATCTATTGATGAAATGGATCACTGTAACCTGGAACATAAGTATTTAGTATACTACTTGGATCACTGTTTGCTACAGATCCTAAGCCTTTTAATAGGATTTGCAAATAAATATTATTATTATACTGCGGTAAATATCCTGAGTCTAAGCTTTTAAAGGTTCTTCCGCCTAATACACGTACTGCCCAACAACAACTATCGTACTGTATACCTAGTAAAGACATCATACTGTAATTTTTACTTATATTATGGCTATAGGCGCCAATAGTGCTCCACCTATCACTTAATGGCCAAGAAATAGAAGCAATTGCTTGATGCAAGGCATTATCTACTCCAGCATTATTTCTTACATTTGTTACATCACCATTGATTAAATAACTATATCCGAAATTAATAATTGCATTTGGCTTAGGTTGATAATGTATATTTAGATCACCATTATTAGTAGCAGAAGTTGCAGGATCCCATACGTAATCCCCTATAAGCTTCCAGAAAGGACTTAAATGGTATGCCGCTCGAGAAGCAATAGGTGAAGTACTAGAAAATGGAGATAGCTGTCCTATTTCAAGAGGATTTGCAATACAAAATCCCGTTGGACTACTACACAATTGTACTCTTCTATCTGAAAAATACTTGATTTGACCAATAGAAAAACTAGCTATTTCTGTACCTGAATATTCTGATAACCAACGAGAGGTCAGCGCATAAGATAATTGGTTTGCATCACCAATCCGGTCAAAACCTGAGAAACGGTTCGTTCTGAAGAGTTGATCAAAATTAAAAATCATATTGGCAGTATCATATATTGGTAATTGACTTTGATTATAAAAAGGCACATACAAATAAAATAAACTAGGCTCTAAAGTTTGAGTGAAATAATCACCCATCCAATTAAAATTACGTTCAAATTGTAAACCGCTTTGGGCACTAAACCTGGGAATAAAGCGATTATATTCACCACGAGTGTGATCCCAATTATTTTGAACCTGATAATAATTTTCTACAAACTCTACAGAGGGTGTAATATATCCCCAAGACTTCCTCAATGGTAATGAAAGTATCGGATTCAAATGGAATCTTGGGCCCTGCGGCATTTCTTCTACAAAACCTTGCACACTTGAGGTTGGCCAAAAAAACTGATCGTATTGGCCAAGAACATTTAAATTGGCTTGCCCAGGTAAATCATAATAATAACCATGAGCCAAGAGTTGCGGCAAACGTTCATATTGATCATCGATTGGAATTTCATTGATTGGATGCAAGGTTTGAAAACTTTGAGCCATGCCTCTAAAAGTCCAATACTCCGTTGAATAAGTCAAATCGGCTTGACGTAACAATTGTCTTTGGGTAATCAGTGCCAAATTAGTAGAGAAATCCTGAAAATAATAATCATCAGAAACCTGTTGAACATTCACATTTAATCTTAAATCGGGATTAAATTGTGTTGTATCAAGAACATTGAACAACCAACGATTATTTGAGTTACCTCTGAACTGGGGAAATTGTTCAGCATGACTGTTTAAAAAATTCTTATACGCTGCGTCATTTGGCAAAAAATTCCCACTAAATACCCCTACACTATTCATTGTAAGATAACGAAACTCTCCCCCCATCATCACATTGCGCTCGGTATAAACATGCGGGGTTAAAGTCAAATCATAGTTTGGCGCAAGATTCAAATAATAGGGAAAACCCAGATCAAAACCACCAACGTTGGAGTATCCCCCCAAAGGCATTAGAAAACCTGATTTACGCTCTTTAGCTGTTGGAAAACTTAAATAAGGAACATAAAGAATAGGCCATTCATGAATTCGTAATTTAACATTTCGCGCTACACCTACTTTTTTCTGATTATCTATAGTTATTGATTTAGCCTCTAAATCCCAAGCTTTGTCTTGTGGTGCGCAAGTGGTATAAGTTGCCTGCCGCAAGAGATAATTAGAATTAGCAAAGCGCTGCATTAAACTGGCTCTTCCCCACGCAGGTAATACTGTTGTATGTTTGTTGGTATTAAAACGATAAAGCACATCTTCCGTTTGCCCTGACTTATCCTGTGGATTGATCATCGCTTTTCTAGCAATTAATAATTTGTCTGGTTCGAGATAATGCACATTCCCCAAAAATACAATTTTTGTAATCTGATTGCTTTTGGAATCGCGATATACATAAGCCGTTTGCGCATTAACAATTCTCTGGTTCTGCTGTAATTCAACATGACCGATTAAAGTGGAACGCTTATTTTGATAAAAGGAAACTCGATCTGCTCTAATCTGTATTTCATCTGGAGAAGCAAGCGGCTTCACGATGATAGGTTGATAAGATCCTAGACAAATAGGAGAACTATGATCTGCCTGCCATCCCAAACATTGGGCAAATTTAGTTCTTATCGCGTCAGTTAAATCAATATCACGTGCGATGACACAAGCTTGCACCGGCTCATGAATCAGTGAAGCGGAATAAACAAAAACATGATAAAATAACATGGATAAAACGAGCACTGTCGTGAGGATGCTCATCAAGAACCATTTTAATGAAGTCTTGTTCACGAGTAATAAAATGCCTTATCATGCTTCATAAATTAAGTAACTTTTCTTTCAATTCTTGCTACTTAAGCAGCGGTAATCGGGGTGAATAGTTACAACCAAAAAAATGAGAGGGGAAGTATATCATGCATGCAAGAGAAAACGCACTTAGAGAATGGCTAATTCATACTCTAGAACAGCCTGATTTTCTCTTGTCACCTTTGGCAGGAGATGCCAGTTTTAGAAGATATTTCCGTATTCAATACAATGGACAAACTCAGGTTGTAATGGATGCGCCTCCAGATAAAGAGGATCTTAAGCCTTTTATCCATATAGCTCAAACTCTTGAGAAAGCCAATGTACTTACCCCAAAAATTCTTGCTATGAATTTGGAGCAAGGATTTTTATTGTTAACAGATTTAGGTGACCAACTACTTTTAAATACACTTAAAACAGAAACTTCCAAAGATCTTTATCAATTAGCTATAACAACTTTATCTAAAATTCAATCTTGTTCTATTAGCGATCCCTTACTGCCTTTTTTTGATAAAGCCCATATGATCAAAGAAATGAGTCTATGCTCCGAATGGTTTTTCAAAGCTTATTTAGATTTGGATCTCAATAAAAAGGAATGCGCATTAATACAACAAACTTTTGAGTGGATTGCTACCGAAGTAGCCAACCAACCACTTACCTTTATACATCGTGATTACCATTCACGTAATTTGCTACTTATCAATGAAACAGAACCGGTTCTTGGCGTCATTGATTTTCAAGATGCCATGCGTGGTCCACTGACTTATGACTTGGTTTCTTTACTTAAAGATTGTTATATTTCTTGGTCACGTTCACAAGTATTAGAATGGTTAGAGTTTTACTATATCAATAATGCATTAGCAAAGACTTATTCATTACAGGAATTTATCCGTGCCTTTGACTTTTGTGGTTTACAAAGGCATTTGAAAGTATTAGGTATCTTTTGTCGTTTGCATTTACGTGATAATAAACCTGGATATATTAAAGATTTACCCTTAACTTTAAAATATGTACTTGAATGCACTGAAACTTATGAAGAATTACACCCCTTTTTCCGCTTTTTGCAATTGAGAGTTTATTTACCATGAAAACAGCAATGATACTAGCTGCTGGCCGGGGCGAGCGCCTAAAGCCACTTACCGAAATAAAACCCAAAGCTTTATGCATGGTGAAAGAAAAACCGTTAATAGAGCATCATGTAATCAACTTAGCAAAAGCTGGTTTTGATAAAATAATAATCAATCATGCCTATTTGGGGGGACAAATTCGCCGCCATTTAGGTAATGGAAATCATTGGGGCATTGAAATTTGCTACTCTCCTGAACCTCCAGGAGGCTTGGAAACTGGAGGAGGTATTGTCAATGCACTCTCCCAATTAGGTGATAAACCTTTTATCACAGTAAATGCAGATATCTTTACTGATTTTGACTTTACTCAATTGCAATCAGCAAATACTGATTCCATTCATGTGATTTTGGTGAAAAAAAATCCTGCACTTAATCATCATGGGGATTTTGGCCTAATCAATCAAACGCAATTAAGCAATGCAAATCCAGATTATACCCTTGCGGGGATATGCTGCTACCACCCCCAGATATTCGCAAACTGCAAACAAGGGCGCTATTCCGTAGCGCCTTTAATTCGTCAATATGCAGAACAAAATAAAGTAACTGCTAGTATTTATAATGGCATTTGGTTAGATATTGGCTCCATGGAACGATTGCAGGCAGCGAATCAGATCTAATCAACACTTCAAATGCCTTATAGAAACTCCATCCATCAGTTATTCAGGTTTGGTGGTGATAAAGAATCAAGGATCAGCTTAGGAAAAAGTATTATTTTCGACCCATACCTGCTGATTCATCGGGAACTGGGACTTCTGATTGTGGCTTTTCTGCTGTATCCATTTTCATAGTTTCTTTAACTCGTTCAGCAGCTTTATTAGCAGCAGCACGCCTGAGTTCATCAAGTCTTTGTTCTCCTGGATATTCGCGTTGTTTCCCTGTGAGTTCAATACCACCTTTTTCATGCAAATAGTCTTTAAATTCTTTTGCTGAGTTCGCCATAATTTCGTCCACTTCCGCCATACTCATCTTTTGGTTTTTCAGTAAATTTCCTTCGGAATCAGTTTTATAAAAATAACCATTTTCCGTGGCAATTTGATAATCTTCAGCTAACCATGCATTAAACAATCTATCTAAAGATTGAACTTCAGTGGGTTCCATTGGAGGTGCATCCTTGTCTGGTGAAGCATAACCACGAACAAAATGTCCATCCTGACTTATCGCAAAATCGAACCGAACATCTTTACTACCAATCTTGCTTAAGGCCTGTTCTGCAATACCCATCTGCATATTTTTAAAGCTAGAAACTTCTGGAGCCTGACCAGACCAAAGTTGAGATCTTGAGGCATGTCTAAATTCAACAAACTGTGCGTATTCATCTACTGCCGCTACTACTTTTTTCGCAGTTTCAATGATTTCAGGTCTATTTAAGTGCTTCGAGCTCTCGACTAATTGGTGAATACGAGCACTCAAATATTGAGCTCCTTCAGAAGTATCTGAAGTTTGCATTGCCTTTAAAAGCTCTGTTTGAGCAGGTAAGGTCACTTCTTTGTTCGGTACTACTGGGGCAGTTGAAGACATAAATGAATCTCTCTTATTCAATTATATTTGATTTATATTATAGCAAAATGACGTAATTTACGACACCAATGGTTTTTGATTGTTGTTAAAAAATTGTAAATTTTTAGAGTTCTTATCACCAAGAGAAACAGAATTTATTCCTACATAAAGGGTGACTTCATCTCATCAATAACGGACTTAAATGTTCGCTCGTTCATTGAATCAAATGTAAATTCATCCACCAAAATTGCATCCCATCGAGCTGCTTCGGTCGCAAGTAAAATATCCATTTCCTCTTGATTTATTTCATTTTTTTCAATCTTATCTTGCAATTTAGCTTTTAAATTGCCAAATTTCACTCGTTTTAGATCAGTGAATTTTTTTGAAAGCTTATCCGTTTGGATAATTAATTGTAACGCATGCTCCATTTTGTCTAAAGGCTGTTTCGCATCACCGCTTAAAAAAATCATCTTCTTCAATCTTTCACGGTATTGATTATTACTTGTCATCAAATGCGCCAATTTTTGGTCCAACCTATCTTTAGGATAAAGCATAGTCTGGCCGAAAGGAAATGCAACAATACGTGCAAAAAAACCCACAATTTTGGAAGGGAAATTATGACACAATGTTATCATTGCTTTTTGCGCATGATAAAAACAATAGCTTACTGCCCATTGAGCATGTACTTGTTCATCCTTATTATCACCATTCAATTGCAAGTTCCGCAAGGCAGCCATTGCCATATAAAGGTAGGACATACCATCAGCAAGACGAGCTGATAAGCGTTCTCTACGCTTTAAGTCACCACCTAAATAAATTAAAGAGAGATCAGCAAGCCATGCATAAGCATGACTTAAACGAGCTAATCGTTTGTATTCACGTTTTAGTGAGTTATTCGGAACCGTAATAAATAGGCCCCCTGTCCATGCTGAACAAATTGCCTTCGCAAAATTTTGCATGAAATATTGAATATGTTTCCAAATAACTTCTTTAAATGCGCTTTTATCTTGATTGGAAATTGCATAAAATTCATTTCGAATATAAGGATGGCATGCCATTGAACCTTGTCCAAAAATCAATAGATTTCGAGACATCACATTCGCTCCTTCCACGGTAATGGAAATAGGAATCCCGTTATAGTAATTAGATAAGTAATTGCGTGGACCAATAACTACAGCACGACCTGCATGCACGTCCATAGCCGAATTAACCACTATTCGACCTAATTCTGTATTAAAATACTTAGTTATTGCTGAAGCAACTGAAGGCTTTTTATGCTCATTCACAGCAGCTACTGTTAATAATCGGGTTGAATTAATTAAATAATTTAAACCGGCAATTTCTGCGAGTTTTTCTGTTATTCCTTCAAACTGACCAATTTCTACATTGAATTGGCAACGTATCCGTGCAAAAGCGCTGGTTGCCAGATAAGAAACGGAAGAAGACCCTGCGCCAAGGGCTGGCAGGGAAATGGAACGGCCAATAGATAAACATTCAACTAGCATTTGCCAACCATGACCTATTTTTTTCTGGCCACCAATCACCGTTGTTATTGGAACAAAAATATCCTTTCCACGTATTGTTCCATTCATAAAAGGTTGATCTGCAGGTAAATGCCGATTTCCTATTTCCAAATTTTTGGTATCACGTGGAATCAACAAACAAGTAATTCCCTCTTCGCCTTCTCCTTGCAATAAACCAGCAGGATCTTTTACGTTA
>JACPOX010000146.1 GCA_016191305.1 Legionella longbeachae
ACATTTCCCAAACTCACATTTCGTAATTCCTATTGCAGGCACAATTAATCCAGAAAAAATCAAATATTTTTTTTCTAATATCAAACTGCCTGTTCACTTTATACAAGGTCAAGCGATAAATTGCATGGCTGCTGCTGATTTTGTCATCGTTGCTTCTGGTACAGCTTCTCTTGAATGTGCTTTATTGGAAAAACCAATGTGCATTATCTATAAATCTTCTTTTCTGTCCTATGTTATAGCAATGAAGGTCTTAAGAGTAAAATTTTTAGGTTTATGTAATTTATTGGCTAATAAAATGATCGTTCCTGAGTTTCTACAATACGATTGCAATGCTTATGAATTAACTCAGTACATCACTCGTTTTTATAATGACCACAGTCAACCTGAGAAAATGATCGCACAATTAAATCATGTTAAAAAATCATTGTCGTCAGAAAAATCTGATTGCACTCTATTTGAACTCGTGACCGATGAGTTGCTTGAAAAGAATGCACTTTTTTAACTTAAAAATATAGAATCTCAATTATGCTTCATGTACAATTAATTTTGCTTTCATTATGAATGTAAGCAATTGGAATGTGTGATTTAATTAATAATAAGGAAGTTAAGATGACTGTCATTGAAACACCCGATACAACCCAAAGCATTACAAAACAAGACCAAGGTCTCCAAGATCTCGTTTATAGTCTGGTCACTCGTTTTCTTGCTGAGAATAAAAGCAAAAGTATTGATGATCTCTACGATATGATATTATCTGAAGTTGAGCCCCCATTACTACAAGCAGTGATGGAAAAACGTCGTGGCAATCAACTACAAGCTGCTAAGATGCTTGGTATTAGCCGTGGCACGATCAGAAAGAAACTTCAAAGATATTTTGGGACCAAATATTTTCGTTTAACAGACGAATAAAATATTTTAATTCGGACTTACTTCCGAAACAAAAAAGGCTCGATTCTCGAGCCTTTTTTGTAACTGCTTTTCACATAACGAATAATAAAACATGTTGACTCTTTAATACTCTTGTATAAACTGTGTGAAATAGTTACCAGGAGGAAGCAGCTATGTCATTATCAAATATTAATATTGAAAATTTGGTTAAACAAAAAGTAGATAAATTCATTGAAATATCTCATTATGAAAAACTGCGGCAATTATGTATTCAGCCATCCCCTCTCTCTTTTATAGCAGAGGAAGTTGCTACTGAATTGAATGATCCTCTTGAGAGCGACAAACAAGATGCAAAATCTCATTTAACATTAAACGCTTGTAAAGCGCAAATTGAAGCGGATCTCAAGGAAAAACAGAATGATGTAAAGCAATTAAAGAAGGATTTTACTTTAAAAAATAAATTACAAATGGAGTCTGTTGAACACATTCATTCTCACCCAAGTTCAACACATCATCATCCAAATACAAATACACATACCCACCAATCAATAGAACAACACAACACGCACGGTCACCCAGAGTCAATACCAACGCACCACCAGCATGATGATGAAAAGTCATCTCTAGAGCATCAAAAAATAGAACTCAACTTAAAACTAAGATCCCTACAAAAAGCGCTAAAAATCAAGCAACTGACTCATAAGGAAGACTTAACTCGTATCAATGAAATAAATCAAATATTGACGATTAATTTACCAACAGAAGAACAACAAAGGAACGAACGTACTTTAGCTCGACAACTAAGAGAACAAGCACGCTTGCAAAATGATCCTAATCTTGAGCAACTCTCACAAAAAAACCGCCTCTCATTAAAAGAATCTATTATAAAAGCACATAAAAAGTTAGAAGAAAAACGAAACACTTTAATACAACAAGTTAATGATATCAGCTATCAAGTTTATCTTGATAGACTAGAGTTTTTTTTGCAAAAGTCGTCAAATTTAAATTACCAGGAAATAGAAGCTCTAAAACAAATTGTTCAATATATGAAAAATTATCTCGATACTAAGTCAAATGAACAAAACCAATTGACTGAACGAAATAAAGTTTCTCGTGAGAAAGGGATACTAGAGCTGGAGCTGGAGAAAAATCGGAAGGAACTTAATCGATTAGAAGAATCAAACCCTCAGCTTGAATCCCGAAATATACAACTTGCAAAAGAGAATAAAGAATTAGAGCAAGCCATTAAAGAGCGACATCAATACAGAAACAAATTGCTTAAAATAGGATTGGGCTTTCTTTTTTTGACTGGAATGGTGGTTGGAGGAACAATTGCCTATATTGATCTCACTATCGTGTCACTAGCTCTTACTTCAGCGACCCTGTTCTTTGTTCCAGCTGCTGTAGTTGCTTTAATTAGCGTGGGTCTTTTCATTGCTGCCCTGGCTTATACTATCAAAAACAGTATGGATAGTAATCAACTAAGCAATAACCAATTTAAGATTAAGTCCAATGAATCAACAGTCTCATCACAAAGCCAACAAATTTCGACTCTTAAAAATGAAACAATGCCTCACCTTATCAACCAAATATTTGATAAACAACAACAGATTAATTCATTTGATAAACATATCGAACTCTTGCAACAGCAAGCAGAGCTATCATTGAATAATGCAAAAAATATATCAATTCCGTCTGTGAGCAATCAAATGTTCTTTGACGCTCCACCTCCATATGCATACATGGAGCCCCCCCAAAACGAGCCAAGTGCACCTCATTTAAGTGAAGTCGAACAATACCAGAATAATTCTTACAAAAATTAGTCAGGAGATTTCCAAATTTCCTATAACCTCAAGTGGCAATCGGATGACTCCCGACTGCCTAACTTACTTCGTTGGTATCGCAAACATTCAGCGTAATAGGGCACACCGTAGAGGAAAGTCCACCCTTGCTCTGAAGAAAAACCAGAAATACATCAAATGCCTATAAGAAATAGCTGCCTGCAAAGGTCTCCCACCAGATTCCTACCTAATTCATTTTAAGTCATGGCTGGCAGATTTTGACATAAATGTATTAATAATTGACTAATGTGATCTTTTAATTTACATTGTTATCTTTTAATTACAAGGGAACTCAATAATGTCATTTGAAAAGATTATGAATGAACTTAGAAACAACCAACTCGTTGATTGATTGGCAGGATAAAAAGATTGGTGTTGAAGGAGCCAAAGAGTTCGCAAAGTTTTTGAAAGTCAACACATCCATTACCTCGATTAATTTGAAGGGAAACACTATAGGAGATGAAGGCGCAAAAGCCCTTGCAGCAATTTTGAAAGAAAACACATCCATTACTTCAATTAATTTGTCTTCCAACGGGATATCGACTGAAGGGTTCAAAGCACTTGCAGAAGCTTTAAAAGCGAATAAGTCCATCACCTCAATTCATTTAGGTTTTAGTTATATAAACGCTGAAAGTGCTCAAGCACTTGCTGAGGCTTTAAAGGTCAACACATGCATCACTTCAATTAGTTTGCGTGCTAGTATGATTAGCACAGAAGGTATCAAAGTACTTGCAGAGGCTTTAAAAACGAACACGACCATTACCTCAATTGATTTGGGTATGAACGATATGAAGATTGAAGACGCCAAAGTACTTGCGAAGGTTTTAAAAACGAACAAGTTTATTACCTCGATTAATTTGTCTCGCTGCACAATTAACACCAAAGGTGTTCAAATACTTGCAGAGGCTTTAAAAAATAATACATCAATTACCTCGATTAATTTGAGTTCTAATAATATTCAACCTGAAGGTGCTCAAGCGCTTGCAGAGGCTTTGAAAATCAATAAATCTCTTAGGTCGATTAATTTATCGGATACCAGAATTCTTAATGAAGGCATGGAAGTAATTACAGAAGTTTTAAAAGGTAATAAATCAATTAAATCAATTGATTTGAGTTGTAACTTTGGTACCGATAAAAGCGTAAAAGCAATTGGAGAGGCTTTAGACTGCACCCCATCTATCAGATCAATTACTTTAA
>JACPOX010000147.1 GCA_016191305.1 Legionella longbeachae
ATAGGAATATCATCCGCATGAGTAATTTCCAATATATTTTTGTTTTGCATTTCCTCATCGCTGTAACCTAATAAATCTTGTAATGTATGATTAGCGTGTATACATTTTCCTTCAGGTGAAACAATGGCCATGCCAATTGGTGCATTTTCAATAGTATTGCGAAAGCTTTCTTCGCTACGTCTTAAATTTGATAAAAGATTGGAGCTATATATTTCCAGATAAATGGATTTCAATAAAAAATTATTAACCCCAAGAGTGGCATATAGCACTACAACAATATAAAGTGCAGTGGCCAGGAAGAGGATTAGCGATAGAGAAGGTGTAATAGATACTGATAAAAAAAGCAAGAGCATGCAAATTGGAGTCATGAAAGCAAGAAAAGCCATATGGATTGATAATAATTTAGCTGCAGGCGCGGCAAGCAATCCAATGAGATATACAAAAATAGCCATACGATGAATAGGATCGTCTACATAGAGAAAGAGCAATCCCCCTAAAGCCCACAAAATACCAGACTGCATGTTATTAAATATGAAATATTTCTTCCAAAAACTAGGATGACGCAAACCACCTTGTTTTTTTTTGCCGATAATAATTAAATACAACCAGGCCCCTAAGTAAGTGATTAAAAATAAACATCACCAAAAGCCATATTATTAGCATGCGCTTGTTATCTGTCTGATTCCAGATAATTGAGATAAATATAATTGCTGCAAAAAAATCAGCAAAAATCATAATATAAAAATTTTTATATGACTCGGTTAACAGCTTATTTTCTATTTGAGAGCTAGTAACGCCCGGGAAGTCCATAAAAAATTATCCTTATGAAGTTCTTTCTCTGCTATTTAATAATAGTATCAAAATCACATCCATGCATTAGACTTCTTTCCAAACTCTCTGTGGCGGCCACAGAGGGTTTGGAAAGAAGTCTATTCTCATTATGACAGAGAGGCTTGACCCCATGTTATGATTTTAAAGCAAACCATATATTATAGCTGAAATAGCTATGATGCCCAAAACAGTAGTAAATACATTGCTGGCAGTATGAGTACGATATTTTTTCATTGCTGGAATTTTGAAAATTGCATACATAGGCATGATAAAAAGCAAAGTTGCTATGACTGGTCCACCTAGTGTTTCTATCATTTTTAGGATGTTGGGATTAATTGTTGCGACAACCCAGCACGTCAGAACCATAAAGATTTCAATAATTCGTTGTAATTTATTTTTACTTATCGTTTTACCAGATGGTTTTAACATGTTCACAATAATGCTACTGAGACCTTCTTTGGCACCTAAATAATGGCCCAGAAATGATTTTGAAATAGCAATAAAAGCAATAATAGGGGCAAGACAAGCAATAAGAGGTGTTTTAAAATGATTTGCCAGATAGGATAATATGGAAATGTTTTGCTGTTTCGCTTGCAAAAGATCTTGGGGCGAAAGACTGAAGACGCAACTGATTACGAAAAACATCACCGAGAATACCATTAATAAATGACTGTATCGCATAATTAAAGTACTTTTATGGTCAGCATCATGACCATATTGTTGTTTTTGATGAACCGCAAAAGAAGAAATAATTGGTGAATGGTTAAAAGAAAACACCATGACTGGAATAACTAACCACATAGTCATTAAGAATCCATGGCCTCCACTGGCATGCAATGAATTGTTTTGTTGCAAAATGGCATCATTCCAATTGGGAATTAAATATAAAGACAGAAATAATAGGGTAGCTGCAAATGGATAAACCAATAATGACATTGATTTGACAATAAATTCTTGTCCAAATCGAACAATAGCCATGAGCGCAAGGATAAGCGTAATAGCTAAAAGTGCTCTTGGAGGGGCTGTGATTCCCAATTGATTGACGAGAAAACTTTCTGTTGTGTTGGTAATTGCTACGCTATACATGAGTAGGATAGGATAAATTGCAAAAAAATATAAGCCTGTAAGTATTCTTCCTGAAAAATTCCCAAAATGTTCTTCAACTACATCGGTAATATTGTTTTGTGTGGAAGAACCCGATAAAACAAAACGACATAAAGCGCGGTGGGAATAATAAGTCATTGGAAAAGCTAACAATACCATAATTAGTAAAGGCCAAATCCCATTAAGTCCAGCATCAATAGGAAGAAAAAGTGTTCCAGCACCGACTGCAGTACCATAAAGACTTAACATCCAGACGGTGTCCTGCTTTGTCCAAGTAGAGTTTTTATTTACTGCTGGAGAAGAGGGTATTGCTGTAGATTCATTTGACGACATTAAAACATCCCTTAAATTATGACTTTATACAGCCCTATAATTGGGCTAACAATAACCAATGTATAATATTAACACTTTGAATCCAATAATTCAACAGATTTCCGGCAGCCCCTTTGGAGGTAAAATATAAAAACCGCTCAAATTGTCAGGGTTAATACTACAGTTTTGTGCCATAAAGTCTATCTCCAGCATCACCTAAGCCTGGAACAATATAACCTTTTTCATTTAGTTTTTCGTCAATTGCTGCAGTGAAAATAGGAACTTCTGGGTGCTCTTCGTGGAAAGCGGCTATTCCTTCGGGCGCTGCAAGTAAGCAGAGAAACTTGATCGATTTTGGTTTTATGGCTTTCATCTCTTTGACTGCAGCAATGGCTGAATTGCCGGTTGCCAACATGGGATCCACCACAATGACATCGCGATCTTGAGTGTGTTCTGGTAGTTTAATGTAGTATTCAATAGCTTCCAGCGTTTTAGGATCGCGGTATAAGCCAATATGACCTATTCTTGCTGTAGGAACCAATTGTAACATACCATCGACTAGACCATTTCCTGCGCGCAAGATGGAAACAAATACCATTTTTTTACCTTTTAAAACAGGTGATTGCATCATTGAGAGGGGTGTTTCTATTTCTTCATATTCTATTTCCAAATCACGGGTGATTTCGTAAGCCAGTAGCATACTGATTTCATGCATCAAAGAACGAAACTTGACTGTGCTGGTATTTCTTTGACGCATAATGGTCAACTTATGTTGAATTAAAGGATGTTTTACTACAACTATCTGTTTATGATTCATATTTACTCCAAATTTCAGTTGGAAATTATTTTCCCTAAAACACAGTACCGTCACTAATAATTTGAATTGGGGGTGTACCTTGCGGACGTTTTTGTCTTGCAATTCGTCGCCCTGCTTCCCAGGTACCCCCCTGCAAAATTTTAGCCAAAGGGAATTCTGTAACATTTTTTTGTAGTTTTTTTCTGATTAAATCAGCTAATTCATCTAGCAAAGCAACAGTTAATGCACGCCATTCAACGATAATTTCTGAATCGGGCGTATGGGCTTGTTTCAGAATACTGCTATTTTTTGCATGCAATAACTCGCTATCAATTAGTAAGCCCCCATTGCGGTATTCAGGCAAGCCCGTTAATGCATCCATGTCAGTTATAATAATACCTGTTTGTTCCAGGGGTTCCATTAAAGAATAACTGAGCCACTGGGATAGTTTATGAAAAGGAATAAAATCAGAACCTAGCTCATTGGTTTTTAATGCTCTATGTTGCCAAACATCGCCAAGAGAAACTCCATGAAATAATAGTCTGGTTGGCCATATTCCATTAAATGCATTGAGCACTGCTTTAAAAATATCTGTTGCTGTCAATGTGTTGTCTGTTTCTAATGAGTTGATATAAGTATAAAAATTACCTAAACGTCCTTCTTTGCCAAAATGTTTACTATCTGATTGTATTGCTGCACCCAAACGATTTAATAGGGCAATTCGTCCCTCAATACCTTCCAAAGGATTATTTATGGTGATTTGAAAACCTTTTCTTAGAGCATGTTCATTAAATGCGAGCAAACGTTCGGCATCTACTCTGAAAGGATCTGTTGGATAAGAACTAAATACACCTTCTTGATAAAGAGCTAAACTTGCGAGCGCCAGACCTTCGGAACGGGTATATTCTATTCCTGTGTTCATTTCCTTATAGTGCCAATGTTGGCCAGCACCAGCATCCAAAAATACACTGATAATCACCAACTCATATAAAATTTTTCCGATTTCATCAGTAGTTAGAGTGTTTAACTGCTCCTGCATTTTTTTTATTCTGTTAATTCCCCCTGCTTCAAAATGTCGCCAACGGCTATGATAAGGAATATCAAGATTGGGATATTTATCTCCAATCACGTCGATCACAAAAGAAGCGGTACGATCCATTTTTTCAGAATCCAATGCGAAGTATGTTGATTTACCTTGCTTTACCCATTCTAAAATAGTCTGTGATCGTGCACGGATGGTACGTGGATCTCTCAAAGTTGCTATAACTTGAGAAATTTCTTGTTTCTCATTACTCATGGAGATCGCGTCCTTTAGTTTTGGCTAATTCATTAATGTCAACAATTCGATCGGGTGAATAATAACCAGCTGCACGTTTGGCATTCATTTCCACTTGTGCATCTAGGGGAATTAGCTCGTCTGGAATGCTCACGCGCTCTATAACATGAATTCCGGACTGTAATAATGAATCATATTTCATGTTGGACATAGAAACAAAGCGATGAATTTTGGTAATTCCCAGCCAATGTAAAACATCTGACATTAATTCCTGAAAACGCATGTCTTGAACTCCAGCGACGCACTCAGTTCTTTCGAAATATTTAGCTGCGGTATCACCGCCTTGTTGTCTTTTACGCGCGTTATAGACCAGAAACTTGGTGACTTCTCCAAGCGCTCTTCCTTCCTTGCGGTTATAAACAATCAGGCCTGCTCCTCCTTTTTGAGCTGACTCAATGCATAACTCAATTCCATGTGCCAAATAGGGGCGGCAAGTACATATATCAGAACCGAAGACATCGGAGCCATTGCATTCATCATGAATTCGGCAGGTTAGTTCAATTTTAGGATCATGTATTGTGGTTACATCACCAAAGAAATAGGCTGTTAACCCTCCAATGGGGGGTAAAAATACATCTAAATCTGAGCGGGTAACAAGTTCTGGAAACATACCTGCTGTTTGTTCAAATAAAGTGCGACGCAAGAGTGATTCTGAAATTTTGAAGCGTTCAGCTATTCCTGGCAAATACCATACAGGTTCCAATGCAGCTTTAGTAACAGCGACATCGCCGGATTCCTTTAATATTTTCCCATCAGGTTTTAGTCGACCGTTTTGCATTGCTGTATGCAGCTCTGGAATATTAATGTGTGCTTTAGTTACAGCAATTGTTGGTCTGATATCATAGCCAGCTTTAATTTCTTCAGCGAATACACTAGTAACAAGATGGCCCCAGGGGTCTAGAGAGACAATTTTTTGAGGATCACTCCATTGTGGATGGGGGCCTATAGCTACGGGGGGCGTGGTGTCAGTCAGATCAGGGACGTGTTCGGGGTCTAAAACTCCTGCTGCAACTGCAAGTGCTCGATAAACTGAATATGAGCCAGAGTGAGTACCTACTGAATTTCGATTTTTTATACTGGTTAATGATGCAATGACAGGACCACGATCTTTAGGATTTTCTGCGCCCCATTTGATTTTTAGTGGCGCAGCAGTGTGTCCTGAAGGATGTGAAGATAAGACTATATGTCCCTTGGATTTTTTTTTAAAGTCATCTTGCGCCATATGTTAGTCCTTTGAATTGATTACAAAATGATTATCCTCGATTCAGTACTGTAGATATTCTCATTAAGAACCAAAAAGACGAATTCAGGAGATTTATCATAACAGAAGAGGTTCACAGGTAGAAGGTAACAATTTCACTACAATCAATTAAAAACGTTATGCTTTGACTGCGTAGGCTCAGGGTATAAGAAAAAGTGACTTATAAAATGTAGGGTGGAGCCCCTGACCCAACAAAGGGCCATACTTTAGGCTGATGTTTCTGTTGGGCCAGGGCCCAACCGGCCCAGTAAAACCAGGACATAGAGGCAAGAATTGTTGTGCTGAATTCATATTCTCGTTATGATGGGTCCGTTTTAATTAATTATCAGGAAGATTGCATTATGAACACTATAATTGTTTGTTTATTTATTACGATATTATTGCCTTATGTGCTCAAAGGGATTGTTGCTAATTTTATGGCGAAAGAAGGAAAATATGATAATAATTACCCCAGAGTGCAACAAGCAAGATTGCAAGGAATTGGGGCAAGAGCTGTTGGTGCGCATCAAAATGGTTTTGAATCTTTATTGGTATTTGCTACTGCCGCATTAACTGCGTTAGCTACAAATCATGTAACGCCAACGATTCAAATTTTGGCTATTATTTATGTTATCTCACGAATCGTTTATAACTTTTTTTATTTAATGGACATGGCTTCATTGAGATCAACGACTTGGTTTATAGGTTTTATTTGTTGCTTGACTATTTTATGGTTATGTATGATGTAAGTTGCTTTGCACTATAGGCAGTTGCTTGTGTAATGCATTAATAAATTAAAGGGTTTTTGATGCGCAATAAAGATTTTGATCAAAAGATTTCGTTATATCCTCTATTGGTTTTTGTCGTTTTAATGCTGATGGTATTAATGCAAATGACTACAGATCAATATATTCCTTCTTTACCTGCTATTACTAAAGTGTTTCACAGCAGCGAGGCATCTATCCAATTAACACTGTCATTATTTATGCTGGGTTTGAGTATCTCCCATTTATTTTATGGACCTTTATCGGATAAAATTGGTCGCAAACCGCCTCTGATATTTGGTGTTGGTTTAAGTATCATAGGTAGTTTATGCTGTTTTCTTGCACCCTCCGTCCTAGTCTTAATTATAGGGCGTTTCATTCAGGGCTTTGGCATTGGATGTTGTGGTTCAGTGGGGCGGTCTTTAGTTCGCGATCTTTTTACGGACAGAATCTTATCGAAGATAGGCTCGTATGTAGGTATTGTAAGTGTTTTTATCATGGTTGCTTCACCAGTTTTAGGCGGATATATCCAAGAACAGTTTGGATGGAGATTCAATTTTTTATTTTTAATAGTTTTTGGTATAGCAATTTGGATTTTAGCATTGTGCGCTTTGCCAGAAACTAATAAAAATCTGAATCCGGTTGGTAATGAACAAAGGAGTATCTTACATGGTATTTATTGGTGTCATGTTCATGATTGTTGGCGGTTTCACCTTGTTTCTTCTCACACTTTTAGGATTTGAGAATGTGCTTTCTATCATGATTCCAGTTGCATTGTTTAGTATGGGGGTAGGGTTTACCTTTATTAATGCATTTGCGGGTGCCTTCCATCCTTTTCCGCATATGGCAGGAACTGTTGGGGCTTTGTATGCATGTATGCAGGATTTGAGTGCTGCCTTATCCAGTGGTATTATCGCGCTTGGTAAATGGTATGGTCAATATGCTTTAGCTTTGATATTACTTATCCTTGGGCTCAGTTCACTGGCTGCATGGTATTATCTCGCCTCAAAAGAGCATTAATGGGGGAATTTATGAAAATCACTGATAGTGAATTAAAAAGCATCATCTCTAGGTTATCCGGTTCAAAAGCAGAAGAAATTCATGATGACACTGCTTTAATAGAGGATTTGTATTTAGACTCTTTAAAAATTGTAGAACTGCTAGCCATTCTTAGTGAAGAATATAATTTGTCAGTCACGGAAGAAGATGCTATGAATTTTCATACCTATAAGAATTTATTTGATTTTACTCAGGCATAAGACAGAAAGTTTATGGTGGTGATTAACCAGAAGTGATAGGGCGGTTCTTTGAGGAGCTTTTATATACCATAATTAATATACAGCATTTATTATTGACTAAGATGTTCTCAAAAAATACAATTCCCTTTTGAATTGTATGAGTACTAAATAATGGCTTTTGAGAAAAAGATTAATGAACTCAAAAATACAACCACGACATCAATTGATTTGAGTTATGACAATATTAATGATGAGGACATCAAAGTACTTGCAAATTTTTTAAAAATTAACGAGTCCCTTACCTCGATTAATTTGAGCAGAAATCATATTAGCGCTGAAGGTGCCAAAACACTTTCAGAGGCTTTAAAAGCTAACAAGTTCCTCACCTCAATTAATTTGAAAAATAATAAAATTAGCGATGAAGGCGTCCAAGCACTTGCAGAGGCTTTAAAAGTTAACACGTCTCTTAGCTCGATTGATTTGAGTTATAACGAGATTAGTAGTAAAAGCACTCCAATACTAGCAGAGGTTTTAAAAGTTAACAAATCCCTCACTTCGGTTAATTTGAGTTTTAACGAGATTAGCACTGCCCAAACAATTGCAGAAGCTTTAAAAGATAACACATACCTTAGCTCGATGGATTTGAGCTATAACTCTATAGGTGATGATGTCCTCAACGCAATTGCAAATGTTTTAAAAATTAACAAGTCCCTTGCCTCGATTAATTTGAGTTATAACTTTATTAGCGATGAAGGTGTCAAGGCACTTGCTGAGGCTTTAAAAGTTAACAAGTTTATCAACTCGATTAATCTAAGTTTTAACGAGATTAGCAATGAAGGGATCAAAGCACTTGACGAGGCCTTGAAAGTCAACAAGTCTATCACGTCAATTGCTTTGGAATATGGCAATTATGATAATATTGATCTAAAGTTGATAAGTCAAATTAACATATCACTTGAAAAGAATAAAAAAGAACACTTAAACATTAAAAAAACGTCTGAAACATTGTTAATGGCAAAAAAAGAGAAGGGCAGTGTTTTTCATCAACTACCCAAGTTTGTTTTCTTTAAAATACTAGCCGCATCCCATCAAAATACCGAAGCTAAAGAATACAATGAGTTCACCAGCTATATGGCCTCTCGGAACGGTATCTAAAATACAGTCATTTAAAATAGCAATGCCAGTTGTTTTCCTGTAGCTATTTGATAAGGGAGGTTTCTTTGAGGAAACCTTATGCAAATCATTTGTTATTGACCAACTAGCTCTTTAAAAATACAATGCCTAGTCTTTTAAATTACATGAGCACTAAAAATGTCCTTTGAGAAAATGATAAATGAACTAAAAAATGCAACCTACACATCGATTGATTTGATGAGCAAGGATATTCAGGATGAAGGTGCCCAAGAACTTGCGGAGGCTTTAAAAGGTAACAACTCTATCGTATCGATTAATTTGTATGATAACTGTATTAGGGATGAAGGTGCCGAAACACTTGCAGAGGCTTTAAAATTCAATCAATCCATTACCTCGATTAATTTGAGCAGCAACCATATTGGTGATAAAGGTGTCAAGGTAATTGCAGAAGTTTTAAAAGTTAACCCATCCATTACCTCCATTAATTTGAGTTTTAACATTATTAGCGATGAAGGAGTCAAAGTCCTTGCAGAAGCTTTAAAAGATAACAAGTCTCTCCTATCGATTAATTTGCGTTATAACGAAATTAGTGAGAAAGGGGCTAAAGAACTTGCAGAAGCTTTAAAAGTTAACACCTCTATCACTTCAATTGATTTGAGTGGGAACCGGATTAAGATTGAAGGTATCAAAGCTCTTGCAGAGGCTTTAAAAGAGAACAGGGTTATTAGCTCGATTAATTTGAGTTCTGATTATATTAATGATGAAAGCATTAAAATACTTGCAGAAGTTTTAGAAGTTAATAAGTCTCTCACCTCGATTGATTTTAGTGGCGAGAATATTAGTATTGAAGGCATTAAAGCACTTGCTAATGTTTTAAAAATTAACAAATCCATCCTCTCATTTAATTTGAATTATATCAATATGAGCATTGAAGGCATCAAAGTACTTGCAGAGGCTTTAAAAGTCAATAAGTCTATCACCTCGATTAATTTGCTTTCTAACAATATTAATGATGAAGGCATCGCAGCACTTGCGGAGGCCTTAATAGTTAACAAGTCTCTTACTTCGATTGATTTAAGTCTAAACGCGATTAGTGATGTAGGTGCACAAGGACTTACAGAGGGTTTAAAAAATAACCAGTCCATCATGTCAATTGTTTTGGAATTTAATCCTATTGATCGTAAAGTGATAAAGCAAATTGACAAATCACTTGGAAAGAATAAAGAAGAACACCAAAAAATTATAAAAACAGCTGAAATATTATTAATGGCAAAAAAGCGGGATGGTAATGTTTTTAAGCAGCTTCCAAAGTTTGTTTTCTTTAAAATACTAGCTGATACTCATCAAAATACCGAAGATAAAGGATATACCCCTTTCACCAACTACATGAGTTCTCGCAACAATATTTAAACCACAGCTATTTATAATGGCAATGCCAACGGTCTCTCACAGAACTTTCCTATAGCTCGTTGATTAA
>JACPOX010000148.1 GCA_016191305.1 Legionella longbeachae
GTGCTCTGATTAAGAACGAACTTCAACCACCTCCATCTGAAGAATCTTTACAAGATTATAATCAGAGATTCACGGAATATTTTCAAACAAATATAGAACAACATTTGAGCACCAAGGATGAGGAAATTATTGAGAAGACAGGGCAGACACCTGAAAAAGCAATACATGAAGCTATAAGTACTGGAGAAGGCGCTTTTAGTCGGGTACTGGATATGCTTCAGGTTCCTGTGCCTAAGTATGAGGATTTACTAAGATATATTAATGAAAAAGGAAGCTTAAGTACATATATACAATCCTTGATAGAGCCTCTTTTGCCCATTGTTTTAAATGAAGAAAAAACTGCTTTAAGCGATAAATTAATTCAAGCAATCAATAAAAATAATTCTGAAAATTATCAAGAAATGCTAAAAAAGATTGGTGGTTCTGAGAAAATTGCGGTGGCATTTATTAAAGCAATGGTTAGTGGTTATGGACAACAACTTTCGGATATGGTGCTTAAAACGCCAGGAATAGTCGCTAATGCTTGGTATGAGAATGAATCAAAAGAAATAGGCTTTTTAGCTTTGAAGCATATAACGCTTGATGGAATTAAAAAATCGGCGCAAGGGGCTCTCCCTGATAAAAAAACTCTAGAAACTAATATAGACGAATTAAGAAAAATATTCTCATCTCTATTTAAAGAGAGTGGAAATAATAACAATTTGGTTAGACGAAAAATAGACAATTGTATTGATGGTCTTAAGGAGCAAGTAAGCATAACACTACCATTAGCCTCGTATTTAAACGCAATAGAGGAAGTATTAAAAGGGGATGACTTTACAAAACTTACCATTGAGGAAAAAAGTAAATTCGTTAACCTAGTAGATAAATGTCCTTTTTTTGAGAAATATGGCTATGCGTCCAGTGAGGATTTTAATAAAATTAAAGTATCTTATTTAGAAGCAATAAAGGGGGAATTACAGGAGGAGAATTTTAATAAACGCTCCATTGAGGAAAAAATTAAATTCGTTAACCTGTTAAATGATTGCTCTGTATTTA
>JACPOX010000082.1 GCA_016191305.1 Legionella longbeachae
ACAAGGTAGATTTCCTCGCTACAAGTTACCAAAAGAATTAGCAACAACCCTCGGGGCTCGAATTGGTTCAGGGCGAATTTTTGTCTTTGGTATGGATGTACAAGGTAAACCTCTCGTTGCTGCCGCGGGTAACACAACGTGCGGTAGACTCGGCTTAAAATCTGATTGCAACAAACTAACTTTTTGCAAATTACCCAAGGAAATAACAAAAATAACAACACTTTGTGTTGGCAATTATCAGACATTTTTATTAGGTCAAGAAAGTAGCGGTTTTCCTGTCATCGCGGCTACAGGAGCAAATCTTCGGGGTGAGCTTGGTCTTGGTGATGAGATAAATAGATCTCAATTTACCCGCTGTCGATTACCAGATAGTATGGTCGTTGTAGATAGTATTGAATTAGGAGAAAACCATATCTTTATCGTTGGCCGAAGTAAAAACAACGAACAACTTATTGCTGTAGCAGGGGCTAATAATTATGGACAGCTTGGATTAGGTGATTATAAAGACAGAAATCTTTTCACACTCTGCCCTTTACCTCTAGAACTTGAAAAATTAGATGGTGTTCGCATTATAAATAACTCCACATATATTTATGGCAAAGATAAACAAAATAAACCTATCTTATTCGGAACAGGCGATAATTGGCCGCATTATCTTGGTATAGGCAATAAAAAGTTTGTTCATTGCTTTACACGTTGTGTATTACCAAAAGAATTAACTAAAATAAATAACTTGATTTTAGAACGTAAATTCAGCTTTATTCTAGGTGAGGATAGATATGGCCATCCCATCTTGGCTGCTTGTGGCAAAATAAAGATATATTCACTTGCTGCAAATTGCCAGAGGAAATAGTGTCTATACATCAGATTGCTGTTGGTAGCAATCATATAATTATTTCTGGCTTTACCAAAAATAATCAACAAATTCTTGCTTCTTCAGGAGATAATTCTTCTGGACAACTAGGACTTGGTGATAATGACGATAGATATCAATGTACCATAGTTGATATCCCTTTTAGTGAGTTGTCTGTTAATGAAGAAAACAAAAAATTAACATTTTAGGGAATGTAAGTGGAGCTGTGTCAGCTTGCGAAAATGTACTGGATTCGCAAGATGGCCTGGGACTAAAACTCGTGCGGTGAAGCAGGCGAATTCTAAGAGGAGAATAAAATAATGAGTACTCCACGTGCTTGTATGCAACAAGCAAATCAAGAGATGCAGATGGGAGATCAGCTGTTTAAGCAAGGTGAATTTAGGCTTGCAATTGTAATGTATGATCAAGCAGAGCATAGCCATCTCCAGGCGCTCAAGATTCCACAACCATATTTGACTTTCGCTGATGAATTCATTTTACAAGCGCAAAAAATATATTATAAGCGGGGAAAAGCGCATGAGGCTAACGTTCAGTTAGACAATGCATTGGAAGATTATAAGAATGCGATCAATAAAGGCTACAAAAAAGCCAAAGATTGTGTTGATCGCATCAATCGAAAAAAAGTGGTACCCATATTGTGGGGGTTGAAGATGTTTGAGAATAAAAATCATCTCAAAATTCCACGGGTACTCAAGCATGAAATACTGAAAAAAGCGGAAATTGATGTTCCTGTGTACGGGAAAATAGATACGATAAAACATTCTTCGTGTAATATTTTTTAAATCGACAACTCCTAAAATGAATAAATAGTACCCCGTGATCCACCGGGTTAAATTACAGGAACAGGGCAAAATGCGAATTACAACGCCTTAAATAGCCTATAATTTAACCCGATCTGCAATAAATGCAGTGTCAGCACCGATAATTCCTGGTCTTCAAGCTGGTTAGTAGCAACCTCTCTCCCCCTTTGCCGTAGAAAAGAATTCGCGCACTGTTCCAGTTTTCCACTACATCAAGACCTTCGTGTATCTCCTGATGAAGTGCTACTTTCTATAAAAGATTTTTATAGCCCAGATTATGGGCTAATCTGGGCTCAGAAAAATTCAAGCCAAAATACGCCTGTTCTAATTTTGACCTTCTAAAACATAGTTTTTTGATGTGTCATTTTTATCCTGATGCGCCATATATAGAATGCCTATGATACCCAATGCTAAGGTGACGGGAATAACCCCTATCCCATAAGTAAAAGCCTTTGCTTCCAAAATACCACCATATGCATTAATTACAAAACCAATTACTGTATGGAATGCATAACCAAAAAGCATAATAATCATATTGGCAATAGCAGTCGTTAAACCAGCAAGATGTTCGGAGACATAAGTTGAGACCTTGTAGATAGCTAAAATTTGATAAGCACAACACATACCCACCAAAATAAAGCTAACTGCAATGCCCGATACACTTAACATACCTGTAATAAGAGCAAGAAAAACCAAACACATGAGCACTCCAGCTGCACAGATAGTTTCCAGATAATATCCTGTTTTTTCAGCAATAAGGCTTAAAATAGGTGAGCCAAAACACATGCCTATAAAAATCATCGACGGTAAATAATTGGCTGTAGATGGATTCAGGTGATATACCTGTTTTAAAAATCCCGAACCCCATACATCTGAAAACCCCTCAAGAGGTCCCAACATCAATCCAGCATAACAACAAAGTAAAATCACTTTTCTATACTGCCCCAATCAGCCCTATCATTACTGAAAAGCTCAGCATTCGAGAAAAATGCTTTTCCTTGAAAGTCATCCGTATTATTTTAAAGGTTCCCAAAATCGCAGCAGAAGATCCAATGCCAATCAATACCCGTCCTATCAGGGGATATATCCAATGCTCAGCAAAAATTAGTGGTAATAACCCTATCACTGGAAGCAAAATACATGCGGTCATTACTTTTCTAGGACCAAAACGATCTAGCATAATGCCAATGGGTAAGTGCATTAAAGAATAGCCGAGATAATAAACACCAGAAAACTGACCGAATACCGTCGCATCGATGTGAAAACTCTGTGTGATGTCATTCATCATAATATTGGGCATAACTCTTAAAACATATTGATAAGCGTAAAAAATAGATGCGATTGCCCATACAAACCAAATAGCAACTCGTGAATTAGACATAAAACTCCTCAATATAAGCTACAAACACGGACCGATTGATTATTAGTCGGTCATAGTTTAATATTTTAAGGCATTTTTATTGGAATTTTATTGCAAATGTAGAACGGAAATGCTTAATTTTGAACTTTAATTCCAATTAAAGGCATTTAATTAGATTAAAATTCTAGGGGTTGTTAACAATTCAGATTTCGACGTCCCACCGAAGTTAAAAATTATGAATTGTTAAAATGCCCTAATTTTGAAAAGATTAGGGCATGTTGACTAAACGTTATTGCTCTTTATCACAAAAAGCCACACATACTTGTCTTTCCTGAACTTCACCCCCACAAGCAGAATAACAGGATCGATAAGTAGATTCACAATTACAAGAAACGTTGCAACTACTACTTTTATCAAAATCTCTTAAAGACTTGTTGATCAACATACCCCTTCTAGCCTGCTCTTCTTTATATCGATTAAATTCAAAAAAAGCGCTTTGTTGTGCTCTCATAATACAATTTTGAGTGTTTACCCGACAGTTTTGTTGGCAATCATTTTGTGCCTGCACGCACTGAGCAGTGCACATTTTTGAGATATCCGATTGCGGAGGGATAAAATTATATTCTGTTTTATACATAGGACCACAAGCAGACAAAGTGCCTACTAAACTCATAATCGAAAAAATAAAGAAATATTTTAACATGTAATCCTCTTTTAGTGATTTAAGTTACGCCAAGCGCATGGACTCGCATTATACATTAAGAGCATCTTATATCAACAAGAATCAATATATAAACAAATACCTATCATTTGATAAAGTAAAATAATTGGAAAGTAATGTTTTTAATAAGAAATTACCTGGATTGTTGACTAAACATAATCATTTCAAGGAATATAAAGAATAACTCGAATAATAAATTCCAAATGACAAAAATAATTCTACTCCTTACGATGATATATTTATGCTAAAGAAAGTAATGCTCTTAATATTATTGTTAGCAGGATTATTAAACTGTTCGAGACATACTGAACAACAAACAACTGTAATACCTAAAAAATTTCCCTCCAGTACAAAGGATTATAAACCCATAACTAATTTACCTTATATGACTTGGTGGCAGCAATTTCATGATGTAGAATTAAGTCAATTGATTGAAGCTGGCTTGAATAATAATATGGATATTCATATTGCCATAGGTAACTTAGAACAGGCTCAAGGAGAATTAAAGCAAGTAAAACTTAGCTGGGTTCCTTTTGTACAAATCCTTGCCGGTTATTCAACTAATCCTGCTCTTGGAGCACCCGCTGCATTCTTTGGAGTTTGGCCATATTATGTTTTGAATATTATGAAACTCTATACGCAACAAAAACAAGCAACGTTTCAAGTTCAATATCAGATCGCCGCAATAGAAGGAATGCGTTTAGCATTAATTGGTCAGGTAGCCTCAGCTTATTTCACTCTTATGGCACAGCTCGAACAATTAAGACTATTAAATCAATTAGATAATGATCTCAAATCATTGATTGCATTGAGTACCCAAGACATCCAGATTGGTTTAGAAAATGAAATCCTATTAGCGCAACTCCAATCAGATGAACGTTTAATTGCCGCTCAAATCAACCCCGTTTTGCATAATATTGTATTCAGCGAGAATGCACTTCGTTACTTGATCAATGCAAATCCAGGAAGAATCAAGAATAAAAATAATTTTGCAAAACTAGATTTTAGTCATTTTAAACCAGGTAGTTTACCTGCTACTGTATTAAATAATCGACCTGACATGAAAATGGCCGAATATGCATTAAAAGCATCAAAAGTAGGAGTCATGGTTGCTTACAGTGATTTTTTTCCAACCTTGCAGTTAGATGATTTTCTTGGTAAAGCACATTTACCTCACAATGTCTCAGTACAAGCCGTTGATGCTTATGCAAATTGGACGATTATGCCTAGTTCTATAGGAAAAATTGCAGCTAGAAAAGGAACGACTAATGCAAAAATTGCTGAGTTTAATAAGACAGTAAAACGAATTTTGAAGGAAGTAGATAATGACTATTCGTTGAACAAACGAATGAATGAACAATATACTACCTATATGCATGCTGAAAAAGATTATCGACATAAATATAAATTACAACAAGGTCTGTTAAAAACTGGCTTAATTTCTTATAAAGAATTATTACAAAGTAAAATATATTTGGATAACCTGGCACTTACAACGAATCAAGCCAAGTTGGAACTGGCTATATCATTGGTTAACTTGTATCAGGATTTGGCTGGTGGATATGCATCGCAACCCGGCCATTAAGTTAACTTCAGTAATGATAAGGAACTTTGATTTACCTAGATCCGTTCGGCCTGAGGAGGGCTTTAGCCCGTCACGAAGGCTAAGCACTGTGCCAAACCCTTCGAGACGTCGCTAATGCGACTCCTCAGGGCGAACGGATCAGAGTGAGCTTAGATCTTAGGTATTTCTTATCCGGACTAACGTCAAGTTAAGGAACTTTGGATACTAAGGAGTCGTGTAAGTCATTTTGGCATAACTCCTAATGGCATAAACAATTAATTTACTGGTTTTTTTTATGATAAATTTCGTCCAGCTTCGTTATAAAACTAAAAAGCATGCGGCTCGTTTGAAGCGTAGGATTACCTTAGCCAATACAATCATTTTTGTTGGTATATTAACCACTATTATTTATATTTTTTCCTATTTGTTTCCTTTCACTGATAATGCCTTTGTAGTCAATAATGTTCGTCCTGTAGCAGCCCTTGCTAATGGTTACATCACTGACTTTTATATCCAAAATGGTGATGTTGTTAAAAAAGGACAAAAGCTTTTCACTGTATTTAAAAAACCTTATGTTTACGCGGTTGAGCAACTTTGTGCTGATTTAGCCAGTGCAGAGGCAAAATTAGCCGCACTTAAAACTACTTACGAACGGGATCAGAAACTCAGTGAAAACAAACAAAAAAACTTCATTAAATTAAAACAAGATGAGCAAAAGTACAATAAGGGATATTTATTAAAATCTGTATCGCTTATTACCCTACAAAACTCTCAACAAGAAACAAAAGCAGCTAAAGATAAATGGGACGCATCTCTTAAACAGTTAGAGATCGATACACATCAAATTCACGCGCAGGAAAATGATATTAAGTCTCTTCATGCCCGTTTAAAAAATGCCAAGGTAAATTTATATCAAACTGATGTTTATGCACATAGCAATGGGATTATCCAAAATTTGTTTTTTAGTCTTGGAACACCCGTCAATATCAATCAGCCCTTATTTTCTTTGGTTGATACAGATAACATTTATATTCAGGCTAATTTTAATGAAACTGATTTGCGCGATGTGCGAATAGGATCAAAAGTTTTGGTTTTTCCCAGAATGTATCTAGGTAGAAAAATATTTCATGGAATAATTGATTCGGATTATTGGTCAGCTAATCGACAATTAGTAGACAATCGAACTCAATTACAAAATGTTATTAATGAAAATCAATGGATTTTGTTGCCTCAACGCCTTCCCGTGATTATCAGAATAACAGATCCCGATCCCAAGTACCCACTTCGCCTTGGAACCAGCGCTTATGTTTATTCTTTTTTTCAATGTTTACCTTATCAGTAATCTATTTTTATGTATTAAAATATTTTTACGCATTCAAAAATCTATCCATGATGGTGATTGCTATGGGAGCAATCGTTTTAGAGACCACACCCCCTGCTAATTTTCAAATCGCATATGGATTTATTTCATCAACCGCATTATCGGTAACAACCGCACTCATCTGTTTAAGATTTTTTCCTAATATGTATTTGATCGTATGGAATAGAGCATTACAAAAATTTATTCAATGCCTTGAAAACGATATAGATTGCACTGTAGAACAGAAAAATAATCATCCTACCGGCAAAGAAATTTTTCATCTAGGAATGCTTAGAAATTATCGAAGAATGCTACCTAAAAAATACATAAGGCAAGCCTATCGTATGTCGGTAAATGTACGAAATATTCAATATGCTTTGGATAATTTATATTATGAAACAAAAAATGAACTATTTTGGCATGGGATTAGAGACAATCTTCATTCACTTAGACTCAAAATGAACAACTATACACCTGGCAACGAACCGAAAATGCCTATACAACCAAGTACAAAATTACAACAATACGTTGTGCAATGTTTGCAAAAAACATTTATCCAGTGGAATAAAATATGTTATCTACGACAGCACTGAAACAAAAACTTGATTATGCGCGATTTACCCATTTATTAGTCATGTTTATGGTCGCCATGTTGATTTATTTATTTTCGACTATTCCCTATAAATGGTGGGTCTTGCTCACTGTGTTGGTCATTAATGCTGGCATTGAACCAGGGTTAATTATCAGACGGGCCGTGCATCGAATTAACGGAACTTTCGCTGCATTAGTTATTTTAATTCCCTTAATTTATTTCATGCAGCTCAATTATAGATTAATTCCAGTTACATTCGTCCTGGCTACAATTGGATTAGCAGTTTCATTACTCAATACAAACCGCTACGATATTAGTGTTTTTTTCATAACGATAGTCGTTTTTTTATTATTAGCACAAACAACAGATGTAAATTCCTCTCTTAGCCCTTTTGAAATGGTGATAAATAGAGGAATCTGCACTTTGATTGGTATTTCTATTGTGTTGATAGGTGATTATTTTTTATTTCAAACCTACAACTATTCGCAAAAACTGTATTTATTTCATCAGATGGTGGTTTACAATTTTTTCAAAAAAACAGTGCCCATAATAATTAATTGTCGTGCAGAAAGAAGAAACACCTTTCTTTTTGTTGAACAATTGCGTGGGCAAGTCTTAGAGCATTGTTCTCCTATTGCCATTAGCTCTGAAAATTTAAAACTGCAATTTAAAATTAGTCCCGAAGCCAAAGAACGAATTGATATTTTTCAAGAAACAGTTTGGGAAATACGCAGGCTTATGTTTGCATTATGTGTTTCTGAGTTTGTTTTACGCTCTAAAACAAGCTCTCAGAAACATCTACAACAATTTGAACTCTTGATGCAAAAGGCTAAAGAGAATTTTATAAGCACAGAAGAAATTCTTAAATAAAATAAAAAATTAGCTCCATTTTACTTCATATATATCTGGTGTATAGGAGCATTCTGAGGGGCTTTTTTTTCCTCAATTACATGATTTAATAATCTCAATTCAGAAATAGCACCTTTTTTCCTTTGGTTTAAATCATTCAGAGCTTTATTTAAATTCTCAATTGTGGTGTTCGTCCTAAAAATTCTCTCTTCCAAGTTAATTAATATGGAATTATAAGTATCCATGGGTGAATAGCCTAGCGATTGCCTGATTAAAAATAGTTCTGTTCGACTCGATATGCCTAATAAGCTTTCAGAGGTGGATTTAAACTCTTCTTCTTGCTTTGTCGCTTTATCATAACCTTGCTCATGCTGCTCTTTTTTCATCTTGAGGTTCTTCAGTTTTAAATTTTCATCCACCAAAGTATGATTGTAGTTGTCTATTCGCCCCTCAAGAGAGGTAAAATAAGGACCATAAGAACGATTAATTTCCATTAAATCCATCAAGTTATGTCTCTTAAAGTACCCTCGAAGTTCAGACTGCGTTTTATATGGGAATTGTGACATGATTCAATCTCATTAAGTTAAATGAAAAATTATATCACTCATTGCACAGCAGAGAAATATATTCTCCATTATGTTTATTGTTTGGGATTATTATTACCCTTAATAAAGTTAAAAGTTTATTACCTAGGTCATTATGGATTATTCAATGGCAAGAAATTTCGCAATAATATTATTCCTGAAATCCATTCATTTACTAAAAAATATACTGCTTCATGAAACTAAGTTTGAGGTCTAATAAACTCCTCCACCAATTTAGCAAATTGCTCAGGATATTCCAGTTGAGGTAAATGGCCACATTCCATAAAGCAATAATAGTGTGCTCCAGGGATATGATCAGCAAGAAATTTGCTTGCTTTTTCAATTAGTATTAAATCTTCCTCTGAACCCAATACCATAACTGGCATCTGAATTTTCTGGAGCCAACTCGTTGAATTAAACTGCTCCAAAGCGGCGTATTGTCCTTCATAACCTTTAACTGTAAATGGGTAGGGATTGTCCAAACCAATTTGAATTAATTGTTCCAACTTTCCTGGCTGCGCAAGAAATTGATACGAAAAAGCCCAAGCGCAAGACGCCTTAATCAGTGACTTAAATGGCGTATTTGCTTTGATAAGCTCAAGCTGGGCAGCAAGATAAATATGAAAAGAAGTATGTATTGATGCTGCGGAATTACCAATTATTGCAGATTTTACCAATTTTGGATAATGAAATGCCAAAGTCTGCAGAATAAATCCTCCCATTGAGTTTCCCACAAAATGAGCTTGATGAATTCCAAGCGCAGAACACAAAGCAGCCACATCATTCGCCATCTGATCTATAGAATACGGCCCATCCGGAATATCCGTCTGCCCCGCTCCCCGGTTATCAAAAAATATCAGCTGAAACTTATCTTTTAAATGATCAATTAATTCGCACCAAACAGTACTATCCGAACTAAAACCCGCAATAAAAACAAGAGGTTCACCTTGACCGTGTATTTCGTAATACATGGATATATCATTAACTTTTAAGTGAGGCATGTTGTTCCCTTGATTTAGTTCCATAAACTATCTAGTTGATATAGCGTCACCCACTAAGTAGCGGACGCTATACTATAATATGTATTGAAGGTTGTTGCCAAGGAGATCACTTATACAAACAGATGATGGCAATGATGACAGTAAAGCATCAACCACGGTTTTAAATAAGCGATTATAGTCAAACACCTATATTACTTATTCCAAGCTCTTAAATGTCCAACAAAAGAATGAAGCTCAAATCGTTCGAAAAGTTTCTGGGAAACAATATCTTCTTTAACTTCTTCAAATACGTCTATATTTTTTATTGTCATACCTTCTGCCTGACTATATCGCGCATATTCATTTTCTAATAACACTTCGGCATTTATATTATGAACATCAGGTTTCGAAAAAATAAAAGTTATAGATTGAAATTTTTCTAATATTGCATCAATAACCAATGTATCCGATAGGTTCAATGAATCGTAAAGCTCAGAAGATCCTTTTGCATTTATATTCATAAATGCATTTTTGTAAAACTGAATAAATCCGGGAATATTTTTAATAATGATCGTTTGAGATTGACAGTCAATTCTAGCTATAAGCACTTCTGATTTGGCTAATTTTCTATGAATTAATTCATCAATATCATATAAATAATAAACAATATCTTGGCCAGAATTATTAGTTAACACCTCGGGTATTGTTTCACTAACTGATTTAAATGCATTTAAAATGCTTTGCAAAGGAACCTTGCGTTTTTGAGTACGTATAAAACGTTCATGATTTCCATGAATCGCTTTTTCAATAGGGTAATGGGTAACAGAAATTCTTAATTTAGACCCTCGAAAAAGACCTAAATGAATCGCATCTCTTCCTGCGTTCATTTGTTCTAAAAACACGTGAGGAGCTTGCTGATTTTCCTGTAATATTTCATATAGATGTCGAATGCTTTCCTGAGTAATAACACATGACTCACCATGAGTAAGCGTACCATGTATTGATCGATCTTCGCCTAGTGATGGATGACCTAATAAATGTAAGCGAAATTTATCGGGCGAGATATTTGCGAAGTCAGATAAATGAAGATTAAAATCCTGCAGCGTATTTTTCATGAGCCAAGATTTACCAGTTGGAGGTGCGCCAATGATCACTTGAGTATAACGCTGAGTACAAAGATGATGAGACAGTGGTGTTAAAGAATGTATTTTA
>JACPOX010000149.1 GCA_016191305.1 Legionella longbeachae
GAAACGGCAGTGGAAAATAGATCTTGTTCAAAAAAACAATCCAGATTGGAAAGATTTATACCATGATATAGTTCAGTGAATGGACCCCGCGGTCTTCGCCGCGGGGATTCGGGAAGTGCGGAAATTCGCTAAAGTCGAGTTACAATAATAAGAAACAAGGACTAATAGAAATTGGGGTATACGAACATTTTAAAGAGTGGAGCTTAATAATGTATTCAACAAAGCCAATTCTTCTTATCGAAAATGATGAAGTAGATCAAAAAATGAACTTGTCATTAGAGAGAATGCCGAGGATGCCATGAGTTATCTTAAGCAAGCTGGAAAACCTTGTCTTATAATTTTAGACTTAAACATGCCACGCATTAATGGTTTGGAATTTTTGGATCTTATTAAAAAAAATAAGTCATTCAAATCCATCCCTGTAGTTGTATTTACGACTTCTCAGCAGATGGAAGATAAAATAAGAGCTTATGAAAAATGCATTACGGGTTATATTGCAAAACCAGCAGAGTCAAAAAAAATTGTAGAAATTTTTAAAGTAATTAATGATTACTGGACAATTTCAGAAGGCCCCTTATCATAATTTAAAAATATACTGCTGTGCCGAGATTTTAGCCCCCATTCAACCAATTAAGTATCTTCTTAATGTAACAGATCAACCCCATTCGGAAACGGTAAAAGTTCGCATAATAGCGTCAATCCGCGAACACTATATCAAAGGTAGTCTGGATGGAGCGCTGTGCGCGTAATCCGGGAACCCCGCGAAGCGATACATTATGGTTTAATGTGCCATGCTGCGCATGGATTTCCTGGATTACGCGCACAGCTATGCGAATTTTCTAAAAATTTATGTTGTGCTCTTTCTTTTAAGAATGATTTTACATCCAGAATGTTTGTATCATCCTTAGATGAGGTCATATAGCTGTGTATAGGAGCATTTAATTTCGACAGATCTTTTTTAAGCTGTTTGATGTGTTCCATCGATATTTTTGGGAATTTAAGATCAAGCTTTGTGCCTACGAGTACAATATCAGCATTAGGATTAAGCTTTAAAAATTGTTTTATAGTTGAAACAATAAGTTCTTTATTTAATGGTTGCGAAAGATCCATACAAAAAAGCAAACAATCTTTATTCTTATAAAATTCATAATGAACTTGTTTTTCCTTTTCAAAATAGGTTAAATCCCAAAACGCTAATGATTGATGAGGAGCGAACTCATTTGCTCTATACGATCCGCCTATCGTTGGCTGGTAGTTAGCAGAGAATTTATTATTGAGGATTCTTTGCAATAAAACCGATTTACCACTTTTCTCTTGTCCTGTAATAATTATTTTAAAATCTCTCATCTCAACCTCATTAACATAAAAATTTTATTATTTCTTTCTCATCGCGAGATGAAATGAAGCTCAATATACTCGATCACTTCTATACTCGCAATATAGTTATCTGTAACATCTCAATAAGTTGTGACGAAACATCATTGAGATGTTAGTAGTTAATTTATTAACTTATTCTGCCTAAAAATAATCATTACCTAATAAGCTCTAAAAACGCTAGGTTGGCAAATATTTTCTCTACTTAAATCATTAGAAGATTGTTTGATATTAAGCCAAATTCGTGTTGCAGCTTCGTTTGTGATCCCTGTAATTTTCTGTATCGCTTTGCCTGGTGTAAATCCTTCTTTTGTCATTAAAGCAACCAGCGCCCAAGCATATCCAACTGTAAAAATTTTGTCAGTAGATGTAACGCCATACCATTGCCTTAAATGCTCACTTCTAAGACCCTTAGCATAAAGTCTCATCAATGCTCCCAATTGACTATGATTTAATTCTGACATGTTTTGCAGGGCTTGTTCAGGAGATAACTGCAATTCTACAGGCAAGGGTTTAATTCTATTCTCTTCATTGATAATACTTACTGGCGGCTGGCCAGTCACAAAAAAGATAAGTGCATCTTTCTCGAAACCACTCCAATCACTTGTTTTCTCGAAGGGTTCCCAATTTTTTCTAATAAGTTCTTTACTCACTCCATAGTCTTTAAGTTGTTTTACCGTTTCTTGCAACGTTCGGGAGCTATACATCAAAAAGCTTGTATTTTTACTTTGTCGAAAATTGGTAGAAAAGAACGTTGAAGTCTTATATGGTCTTACTCGATTTCCCTCATCATGGAATAATGAACGTTTATCACTAAATAAACTCTTCTTTTTGTAATTTTTAAAATTGATTTCAAATTGCTCGACAAGATTATTCAATGAGCTTTCTAATAAAGATGAGTTTTTACCTGTATTACGTAAAAACTGTAGCGATTCTTTCGCTAAAAACTTTATAGAATGAATCATCGCAGGTTCCCCTGGATAAAGTCTTAAAAAACTTTCCAGGGATTTTTTAATGAGAAATGAAGTAGCAATTGACTCTTTGAGCGTAACTTTATAACGTTGGGTAGTAATTAAATCCCGCACTTTCCCTAATGCCCCCACATCTGCGTAATCTCTTAATTTCTTAAGAAAATCAGAATCATGTTCTGTTACTTCTTCTATTACCCCAA
>JACPOX010000150.1 GCA_016191305.1 Legionella longbeachae
CAATTCTTTGGGCTCTCCCTCAGATGGACTCGAAAAGTCAAAACCCAGTTCACTGCTTTTTAGTAACAGGCTTTCATCAATGTCAAAAATTAAGTCAGAAATGCTTTTATCTCCAGAGCAAGGTTCTTTTGGATTACCTAGGTCTTGAACATCATTTGCATTGTTGTGCTCTTCTAATAATTGTGAAAGTAAATCATTAAAATCCAAACCCTCTTGTTTTTCCTTCATAACACGCTCTTTTAGTTAAAATTTTGCACATCATATACATAATTAACCCCAAATGTCAAAAAAGATCGCGTTCGATCGGGTTTAGCTTCTCATGATTTAAAATCACCATTACTGGCAATAAAACATCTTGTTTCCTGGGTTGAGGAAGATATAGGCAATCAATTGTCATCTCAATCTCGAAAATCTTTATCATCTCAAATGAATATATTAATCAGTGTAAAAAAGTACTGAAAACCTTGTAAGAATCTTAAGTGTCGAACCAAATAAAAACAAACTCATCTTTTCTTGTACATCGAATGCATTAGGTCTATAACTATAAGAAAGATAAGTTATTGATTCCCAGCTATCATCTAGGCATGTAAACAAATGAGGTGCGAAGTGCTAGGAAAAAATTTGAAGGTTCTTCATTTTCGCTTAAAAGACATACAAGTTTGTATGGATTTACATTATATAGAGAAAGTTCTTCCTTTACCCTTGCTTGAAATAATTCCATCCAGCCCTATCTATTTTGTAGGATTGATGAACTTTAAGAATAAATGCATTCCTGTCCTCGACTTGTCTATTTGTATCGGATTGGTACGTGATCAAACATATTCATTGAACACCCCCATTCTTCTTTGTTCGGATGGAGCCCATCAAATAGGCCTAATTGTTGATAACGTAGTGGGACTTGGTGTGATAGACGAAGAAAAAATTGAAATACATGAAGAGATGACAAATAAAAGTTCCCCTTTTTTTGGTGCTGTGACTCAAAACACTGGTGTTGTACTCTTGATTAACATCAGTTGGGTATTTGCCCTAAAACTCACAGAAGAAACAAATCAATATTATATCGATCATGAATAATAATATGCTAAAAGATATAAAAAGTCTTGAACCAGCATTTATAGAATTAATCCACAAAAAATTTGGACTTATTATTCATGTAAATCAAACGCAAGAATTAGAAGAAACAATCGTTGACGCCTGTAATAAATTCCATTACTTACCACATGAATACTTGGCAGAATTGAAAAATTGTTCCAGTAAATCTTCTTTATTAGCCCATTTGCTTGGGGCAATTACTATAGGAGAAAGCTATTTTTATCGCGATAAAAATCAAATGAATTTACTAGAAAATACACTGCTACCCTCTTTAATAAAGCAAAAGAAAAATGATCTTACTCTGAAAATTTGGAGTGCTGGTTGTTCAAGTGGTGAAGAAATATATACAATCGCCATGTTGCTTTCTGAGCTCATCCCTAACATTGATTTGTGGAATCTTTATTTATTAGGTACTGATATTAATATGGTCGCCATTGAGAGGGCATTGGCTGGACGTTATGGACAATGGTCGATGCGTTCTATTCCAGAAAAATTCCTGCAACGCTATTTCTCAAAGAGTAATCGATCCTATTTTCTTTCTCCTGAAATTTGTAATTTAGCGCAATTTAAATATCTTAACTTATGTGATAGTAGCTACCCATCTATAATTAACGGGATATATGACATTGATTTAATATTGTGTCGTAATGTGTTAATTTATTTTGATAATGAGCTTGCAGCAAAAATTATGAAAAATCTGAGCAAATGCATGACTGGAAGCTCTTATCTTCTATTAGGCGCATCAGATCCTATTATTACAAAAGAAACGAATCTTGTTTTTCATCATGATGGTGCAATCTATTTCTCTTTAGATGAAACAAAAGGATTTTTGAATGAACATTAAAGAACAAAAACATGCTTCAGAATGGATGCCCAAAAGCGAAGAAGCTCTTCATATACTTCAAGCAAGAGCCCAACAGCTAGCAGAACTGGAAAACGAGACCAACAAAAGCAATGGCATTCCCTTCGTTCAATTCAGAGTCGGAAAAAATGAAAGTTATGGAGTCCCTTATCAATATGTCCAAGAAATTTTACAAAATGTATCTTTAGCAAATCCCCCTTTCGTACCCAATTTTATTGCAGGAGTTATCAACTGGCGGGGAGCCTTGATCACAATAGTTGATCTCATCAAGTTTTTTCATCCAAATTATTTAAAACACCATTCTGAATGTAATAACGAATTTATCATTATCATTCAAGCACAGCATATAAATCTTGGTCTCCTTAGCAATCAAATTGTAGGCAGCAAGATTTATCAACCCGATCAGTTGGCTACTCCTTTATCTAATGTGAACATTGCAGCTCCAGAATATATTTTGGGACTACACAATGCAGTTACAGCAATTCTAAATATTGAAGCCTTCATATTAGGATTAAATCAAGAAACGAGGCACAGTTTATACAGGATAGGAGAAATTCATGGGAACGGTTAATAACCAACGGGGGTTCGTAATCACTATACGCGCTCGTTTACTTATTGGGTTTATGACCCTTAGTTTGCCTTTACTCCTTTTAATCCTGTTTTTATTATCAAAAGTGAACTCCGTGGTAAATCTCAGCCACGAAATTCATAATGAGAATTTACCACAAGTGCTCGATACGGGAGTGTATCAGACAAAGGACATCATTGATCATTGGATAATGACAAAAGATCCTGAAGATAAAATTCATTTAGGTCGTGTGTGGAGCGAGATTAATGATGTTAGATCACAGTGGTTTACAGGTTTGACGCTGCTTGATAATCAAAAGATTTTGCAAAATTGGGAAAAATTACAAAAACTATATGAAGCGTACTATCAGGCTCAACTAGCAATAATCAAGACAGAACGAATAGAAGGAGATAGAAATAGTTTGCATGAGGAACTATTTAAGATGACACCAATTAAAAAAGAAATGTTAGATATTATTGAGGGAACACGTTTGCCAGAAGATGGAAAAAGAGTTGGCGGTTTATACAACGAGTTAATGACCAGAATCTCAACAAATACGAAACATATTGATGAGAGTCTAAATTCCCTCAAACATTCTGCATACTTACTATTAATTCTTACTGTTTTTCTAACAATTGTAGTGCCCTTCGTTACACAAAGAGCCATTGCTGGTCCTATAGATAATGCAATTGATATAGCTGAACGAATTGCTGCAGGTGAACGTGATGTAGAGATTCAGATTAAATCTGGAGATAAACTAGGCAAATTGCTTTTATCCCTTAAAACCATGCAAGAAGCTATTAGAAATAATGAAGAAACTCTACGTAACAAACAAGAGGAATCTAAAGAATTATTTGACAACTTAGTTAATTCATCGAAAAAATTTAGTCTACACAGTAGTAAAGTTGCAGGAGGAGATCTTAGAGAACGTCTTGAAATAGATAAAGAAGATATTTTGCAAGATCTGGGTAAAGATTTGAATTTGATGACCGATGGCCTGGCATTTATTACCAAAAAAATTACCAAGGTCAGTAATGATATAGTAAGTATGGTGGGGACTGTCATCACTTCAGCAAATGCACAATCAGAAAGTATTACTTCCCAAGCTTCAGCAATTAATGAAATTAGTGCCTCTCTGGAAGAAATTGATAAAAGCTCAAAACACACCATGACTAAAGCACAAGCCTTACGAGAAATAGCTAAAGAAACTTATGAACAGGGAAAACTTGGAACTGAATCAGTAGCGCAAAGTATTCATGGTATAAAAGTTTCAGAGGAGAAAATGAAGCTCATTGCACAAACCATTCTTGATTTAAGCAATCACACCCAACAAATTGGTGACATTACTGCTGTTGTGAATAGTTTAGCGCAGCAATCAAAAATGTTAGCATTAAATGCATCTATTGAAGCATCAAAAGCAGGGGAAGCCGGAAAAGGTTTTGCCGCGGTCGCAACAGAAGTAAGAAATCTTGCGGAGCAATCGGAGCAGTCTACAGTTCAGGTACAAAAAATTCTTGAAGACATTCGTCGTACTACTGAAAAAGCGGTCACTGTTACAGAAGAAGGGGCAAAAACCCTTGGGTCAGGTACAGAATTAATCGAAAAAACTGGTGAGGTCATACAAACGCTAAGTGAAATGATTAATGAAGCCTCTATATCAAGTCAGCACATTGAAGTAGCTATACGCCAGGAAACTGTTGGAATAGAACAAATTGTTGAGAGCATGAATGAAATTAATCGCACAACCTTAACTTTTTCCAGTGGTATAAAAGAATTAATGACTTTTATTCAAAATTTAGATGATATCGCCAAACATCTTAAAACTGATGTGGATATCTACAAGGTTTAGGGGCTTACATGACTCCAGACGATCGTTTGTTAAAACAGCTAATCGAGACATTTAATACCGAACTGGAATCATTACTTTCAATAATCACCGATAATTTAAAATTAATCGAAAAAGGTGAATCCGCTACAGACTTAAGTCATATGCTCGAGGAGATTTCTCGTGCAGGTCGTAATATTAAAGTATCCGCTCTTTCGCTTGGGATAGATGAACTAGGGAAAATTGCTGAGTCTATTGAAAAGTTGTTTAACCAAAAGAACATAATATCATTGAATATCATTAACTTAACATTCCGTGCGGTTGATGGAATTCGTGAAGTCTTTCATTATTTTATCGAAAAAAAACCACTTCCTGCTAACCTTCAAGCCTTACTACATGAATTAGTGCAACAGGAAGATGTTTCAGAAAAAAAAGTGGAAATTAACAAAATCGAGAACGAGAAACCAACCCCAGAAGAAAATCATAAATCTGCTCCTAATGATTTGGACAAAGAATTTGTTAAGAAAATTGTTGAAACATTCAAAGCAGAACTTCAGGAAAATTTAATTGTCATTACTGATGCTTTGCTGCAGCTAGAAAAAGGCATAAATTCTGATGAGGATTTTCAGACTTTATTGGAAGAGATTTTTCGTGTTGCCCATAACATTAAAGGATCAGCTCGCGGTATAGGTGCTTTGGATGTTGGCGAGATAGCCCATCATATAGAATCCTTATTTGTGGCATTCCAGAAAAAAAACATTAGCATTTCTCCAGAAATCATTAATCTTTGTTTTCAAGCAATAGATTACATGACTGAAGCAATGGAATGTTACAGCACGGGCATGCCCTTATCCTTTGATTTACAAAAATTTTTGCTCGAACTAAATCACTCTATGGAATCAGCACAACAAAAAATACAATCCATATCACCCCCATCCAAGTTAAAAACAATAACTTCTGATAAGGCTTATAAAAGTTCGGAAATAGAAACAAAAACAAATGAATTCGAATCAATTCGTGTCTCTTTGAATAATCTTGACCGTATTTCTGCTCATATGGAAGAAATTCAAGCTATAAAAATTGCTATTGAAGAGCATTATTCCAAATTAAATAAAATAAATTTCCAAATAGATCATGTTGTTCAATCCTGGAAAAAAAACTTAAAAATTCTTTCCACTAATAAAAATGAATATTTAGATACTGCAGTTTTCCCAAATATCAATGAATTATCTGAAATCACACACGAAGCCAACTCAATACAAAAGGAACTGCGTGCGCCTGTTAATGAACTATCAGTCTTACTCAATGCACTACAAGATGAAATTCGGAGAGTACGCCTTATTCCTGTAACCAGTCAGTTACGTTATTTGCCGCGGATTGTACGTGATTTATCCCATGAGTTAAAAAAACAGGTCAATCTCGAAATTAAAAGCAATAATGTAAAAATTGATAAAATAATATTGGATGGATTAAAAGACCCTATAATACATCTTTTACGTAACGCCATCGATCATGGTATAGAAAGCGCAGAAGTTCGCCAAGCAGTAGGAAAACCCATACAAGGAAATATTATCATCGATATAACCCAGGAAGATAATTCGATTATCTTTAAGATTTCTGATGATGGGGCAGGACTTAAAACAGATGATTTAATTGGCCAAGCTCTACAAAAAAATCTGCTTACTCAAACTGAGCTTGAAACTATGAAAACTAATGATATTTATGAACTGATCTTTCGTCCTGGGTTTTCTACTCGAAAAATTGCAACTGATATATCCGGTCGCGGCGTAGGGCTGGATGTGGTTCGTTCTAACTTGCTGCGTTTAAAAGGTCAGGTCAGTCTCGCTACTCAACCAGGCAAAGGTACTGATTTCTTTTTGCGGGTCCCAATTACATTAGCAACAGAGCGGGGATTGATTATTCGATCTAATCAACAAGCTTTTGTTATTATCACTAATTCTGTAGAAAGCGTATTGTTGTTAAAAAAACACGATATAGTTATGGTGGAAGGTAATTTAACTGTTCTTGTCAAAGAGCAACCCGTTTTGTTATGCTCATTGTCTAAGGTATTGCAACTTGATGAAAATAAACAAAA